>JBEKCX010000611.1:0-2900 GCA_050014655.1 Occallatibacter sp.
GCCCTCGCGAAAGACAGGCTTGAGATAGGGAATCTTCTCCGGAGTTACTTTCAGCGGCAACTCATCGTGGTCCACCTGGCGCTGGACCTTGCCTTTGTTCACCGTGACGGGAACGATCTCCGCGCCTAAGGTGCCGTCAGCAGTGGCTTTTTGCGCCCGCACAAGCGATGCCACGGCATATTCGTCCTGCGCCGCGCGCGTAAACGCGTAGCTATCGGCGCACTCCTCCGCGAACGCGCCCATCGCGCGGCCCTTATCGTAGGCGTCTTCCAGCCCATCGAGAAACATGTGGTCGAGAACGCGGCCATGCCCCATGCGATAGCCGCTGCGCGCGCGATCCAGGAGATACGGGGCGTTGGTCATGCTCTCCATGCCGCCCGCGACCATGATCTTGGCGCTGCCGGCCAGCAGCAGATCGTGCGCCAGCATGGCGGCCTTCATACCCGAGCCGCACACCTTATTGATGGTGACCGCGCCGGTGGAAGCCGGCAGTCCCGCGCCCAGCGCGGCCTGACGCGCGGGAGCCTGGCCCAGGCCGGCGGGAAGCACGCAGCCGAAGAACACTTCGTCCACGGAATCGATGGGTATCCTGGCGCGCTCGACGCTGGCGCGGATGGCGATGGCGCCGAGTTCAGGAGCGGACAGCTCCTTCAGATCGCCCTGGAACGCGCCGATCGGCGTGCGCGCGGCGCCTACAATCACGACCGGATCGGTTGCTGCCATTCCTCGCTCCCTATGAACAAGATAGTTGGATAAAGCGGTTTGTAAACAAAATCGGCAAGTTAGCCACCGCTTCGCGGTGATAGCGAGTTAGCGAGTTGGCGGCAGTTCATTCCAGCCGTAACCCGCCGCGGCGGGCCGGGCTGCTCCTAAAGCGTCTTCGGAAATGCTGTAAGCCGGAGTTCGCGTTCTGCCTTTCGGCTGCGAACCAATATACATCATTGGCCCTGTTTCGATGCGGTTTCCCGGACGCTTCTTCGTCAGCCCCCAACGTCCCGATTGCTTTCTCATCGCTGCGCGCACCTACCCGGCCGGCGGCGGCAGTACGCGTACCAGCACCTTTCCCATCGGGCCTTGAGCCAGTCGCGCAAACGCCGATTTCACCTCTTCGAAGGGAAAAACCTGGTCCACGACGGGCCGCCTGCGCGCTGCGTCCAGCCGACCGACGATTTGGTTCCACACTGCTTGCGCCGCGCCGACTGAAAGGTCACTGGCCGACACTCCTCCAATGCGATTCCTCTTGAAAAACAGCGCCGCCGTATTGAACTCCGGCACTACGCCGTTGCTCCTGCCGACCACACTTATCCGGCCTCCGGGTCCAAGCATGGCTACGACGTCATTGAATTGCGGACCGCCAACCGTATCCACGGCGAGATCGATTCTCCTCGGGGCAATGCTGTTCTTGACCAAATCGCGAACGGTTGCAGCGTCTGGCGCAAACACGAAATCGGCGCCAAGTTCTTTTAACTTCGCGCCCTTCTCCGGGCTTCGAGTCAACGCCACAACCGTGAGGTTCATCGATTTTCCAAGCAGAACCGAGGCTGTGCCGACTCCACCGGAGGCGCCTGTAACAAGCAGTACCGAACCCTCGGCAGGCGGCGCCGGGGGATCGCTCCATTGTGTCAAGGCTTGCCACGCGGTCAGAAATACCACAGGAGCGCCGGCCATCTGCTCCAGCGACCAGCCCTCGGGTATCCCAACCAGATTCGCGGCAGAAACCACTGTCTTTTCGGCCAGCGTTCCCCAGGTGTTCACTCCGGTAATTCCGCACAGAATGCCCACCGTTTCGCCCACCCGCACGCTCTCGACGCCGGGGCCCAGCGCCAGCACATCGCCCACGCCCTCGCGGCCGAGAATGTGCGGGAGCGATGGCCTGGCCGGATACATAGCCTGCGATAAGAAAGCGTCCGCGGGATTCAGCGCCGCATATCGCATTTTCAGCAGCACCTGTCCTGGCCCAGGCTCAGGGTCCGCCACCTCGGCCAGGCGCAACTTTTCGATACCTTCATAGGAATCCATCAGCCATGCGCGCATTGCTGTTCCTCTCCGGCGCAAACAGAATTCGCCATTCGAGAATTCACTTCAAGGCTTCAAGTCTAGTTCACGGAGCGCGGATCGCGCAGCCTCTCATTGCGACGGCAAAGGTGGAAAAGCAGATCGGCCATGCGGAGGGCCCTCGTCGCGCGCGGTGGTTGGCTGGTGGATCATGCGCGCTGCTACCGAATGCAATGGGATCGCGCGCGGAGCGAATGGTGTATATTGGTTCGCAGCCGAAAGCCAGAACGGGAACTCCGGTCAATGGGATCAAGCCTCCCATTCGGTTCTCCTCGATCTGCGGGGATGAGAACCAGCTTCCTTGAGTGGGGCTTTCCCCTAGTGTGTGCCGGCCTTGGGCATACGTGATTGCAATCACGTTGGACAGCGCGCGGCAGGTCATACGATGGCTTGCAGTCCGGATAATGGCCGGCATTTGAGCGGGGAAGGAATTCTTATGGATCTCGGGTTCATTGAGAACAAGACATACGACGAGATTTCAGTTGGCGACACAGCCCGGACAGAGCACGTTTTGACCACGGATGACGCGATGGCATTCGCTTCGATTTCCGGATTCCGCTCCGTTCTGGACCCCGAGGAACTCATCGATCACGCCGTGAGCAGCATGCTCCCGACAGGACCGAACATGTGGTGCGCCTCGCTCATTTCCGGCCTTTTCGCCACGAGTCTGCCCGGCCCTGGATGCTCGCTTACGAACGTGACGCTCGAATTCCATAATCTCATCCGTATCGGAGAACGCATTCTCGTCAAAGTGGAGGTTACGGCCAAGGACGATTCTACAAAGAAGGTTACATTCGATTGCAAGGCGAAGAATAGCGCCGGCACGTCCATTTTTTCGGGCACCG
>JBEKCX010000612.1:0-46588 GCA_050014655.1 Occallatibacter sp.
CTCATTTGTAATGAGCAGGTCGCGGGTTCGAATCCGGCCGCCAGCTCCAACAGTAAGGAAAGGTGAAGCTCATGCAGAAGCTCCTTGTAGAGAATGGCGATCTGCCGTCGATCGAAGTCCCTTTCTGGGGAGTTCACGAAGCGAACACCCTGACTCAGATAGAGCGATGCGCTCTGACCGCTGACAGGGCCGCCCTGATGGCGGACGGACACCTGGGTTACGCAGTACCGATCGGGGGCGTCGTTGCCTATAAGAATCGTATTAGCCCTTCTGGGGTTGGCTTTGACATTGCCTGTGGCAACAAAGCGGTCCTGACAGACATGATGGGCTTCGAACTGCGTCCTGACATCAAGCCGATCATGGACGGCATCTTCAGCATTCTCAGTTTTGGGGTTGGGCGCAAGAACAACGAGCGCGTCGATCACCCCCTCTTCAGCCGGGATGGACATCCTGGCTGGGACACCGAGGCAGCACGCCCCCTCAAGCGCAAAGCGGAGGAGCAACTCGGAACTATCGGTTCTGGCAACCACTACGTCGATCTGTTCACAGACGAGTTGGACCGGGTCTGGATCGGTGTCCACTTTGGTTCTCGCGGCCTTGGCCATGGCATTGCGTCGTGGTTTCTCAAGGCAGCGGGCGCCAAAGATGGTATGGAAGTCGAACCCTGCATCATCGATGTGGCCAGCGATCTCGGTGAGCAGTACATCAAGGCCATGGAACTAGGCGGAGCTTATGCCTATGCCGGCCGGAACTGGGTCTGCGACCGTGTCGCGCGCATCCTGGGCGCCAACATCCTTGAGGAAGTACACAACCACCATAATTTTGCATGGAATGAGGAGCACGAGGGAGAGATGTACTGGGTCGTCCGCAAGGGCGCCACACCAGCTTTCCCCGGGCAGAAGGGCTTCGTCGGCGGAACCATGGCCGAGAACGCCGTCATCCTCGAAGGCGTCGAGCATCCGGAAGCCAAGGACGCGATGTATTCGACCGTCCACGGCGCCGGCCGCGTTATGGGCCGGAAGGACGCAACCGGCGTCATCAAGTTCAACAAGGAGACCAAGGAGCGGCGCGTTGTGCGCGAACCCCGGGTTACCCAGGAAATGATGGACACCTCGGTGGCTGCAGCTCATGTGGAACTCCGCGGCGCCGGCGTCGACGAGTCGCCGCAGTGCTACAAGCGCCTCCCTGAGGTTCTTGCAGCGCATGCGAACACGATTCGGATTCTGCATGTCTTGAAGCCAGTTGGTGTGGCGATGGCCGGTAAAAACGAATGGGATCCATACAAGGACTAATCGGTGTGTAGCGCAGCCTGGTAGCGCACTTCGTTCGGGACGAAGGGGCCGCTGGTTCGAATCCAGTCACGCCGACCAATTCAAAGGACGTGTAGCTCAGCCCGGTAGAGCAAACCCTTGATAAGGGTTAGGCCGTAGGTTCGAATCCTGCAACGTCCACCAAGTTTCGGTGTGTAGCTCAGCCTGGCCAGAGCTCTCGGTTTGGGGCCGAGAAGTCGGGAGTTCAAATCTCTCCACACCGACCACTTTGAAATGTGGCGTAGTCGTCTAGTGGCCCAGGACCCTGACCTTTCACGTCAGTGATCGTCGGTTCAAATCCGACCTACGCCACCAACATTGAACTGTCTACGGAGTGAGAGACCGCGGAAGGACAGACCGCGCTCCTGGCATAAAGTTTCACGGGGATGTAGCTCAGTCGGCAGAGTGCTGGCTTGTCACGTCAGAGGTCACGGGTTCAATCCCCGTCATCCCCGCCAATACCTGAAGGAGCACCATGGCACAGCGAGCACTATTTGAAGAGATATTCGATGGACCCAAGAGTCTGTTCGGCCAGATCTTTGGCTCGTCCAGCGTTAGGCTGCGGGCCGAGAAACGGCCGGCGGCTGTGCCAAACATCAGAATCAAACTCACCAAGAAACAGTTGGAACGGCTGCTCGCTGGCAAGACAGAGACGTTTCAGGGCGGCGGCCACTCGATACTTCTTCGATATGAAAATCAGTGATTCCCCTGATAGCCCTCGTTCCACAAGTTCCATAGTCTATTCCCAGATCGATCAATGGTAGGTCACCGGCCTTTGAAGCCGTGAATTCAGGTTCGAGTCCTGATCTGGGAACCAAGGAGTTCTGATGCGTGCATGGAAAGTCTTCTCGTTTGAGGGAAAGCCTTTGCAGCTCGAGATCGAGCTGAACAGGGTTCAGAAGCTTGGCTTCACGATTTACACCATCATGCCAAAGAGCTTTGGGTACATGATCATTGCGTTCATGGACCCGCCAGCTGCCGCTTAGCTTTGGCTCAAGATTACATCCTGTCAGGATGAGAACAGACAGGAAGTAGTGCCTGCATCGCGAGGTGCAGAGACCATCAGCAGTACGAAAGAACAAAGAATGGCAAAGAAGAAGGCAACACCTGAAGAGCTCATCGTGAATTTCTTCACGACCGCCGACCTGGGATCTGCAAACACGTTATTCAACGTGGTAAAGGGCCTCATGAATACACGCACCGCCAACACGACCGCCGCGGCCGCCAAGAAGACCACGCGCGGGAGCAAGAACACCGCAGCGGGACCAACAGCGGTCGCTGAACAAGCTGCGGCCTAACGGCTCGCAACGAAGCAGAGGGGATGGTTTGTGACCCCAGCCGTGGACCGCGATCAGCAGCTCGGTACGAGCGTCAGCACGCGCATGCAGCTAATCGGTAAACCAACGGAACCTGACGGGTTCGGCGAGTGACTGAAGAGGCAGGAACTCGCCACACTATTCTGCCGTCTGTGCAGACTCTAGGGTGAGACGTGAAAGACAAGAGCCTGGCGCAGTGCATCAATGCCGGGGACGAACTCATTAGCCCACGCGCCCTGCACAGACGGGAGAGTAAAGGATCAATGCCTAAAGCACTTGGGGCAGAAGTCGTTGAGTTCTATCTCAACGGGTGGCCCGAAAAACACTTCGTAGATGACTCCATCCTGAGCGTGACGGATGATCGCAGGATCATCCATTCAGACGCTGACAACGAACGGACGGCCACAGGGTTGCCGCTGACTGATCGTTTCGACCTCAGCGATTTCGGCGTCATCATCTCGGAGGAAGACACGAGCAAGATCTACGACTTCTCCTACTTCTTCAACCGCTGGCGTAAGCAACGCGACACTGTCATGCTGCTGGTCGAAGTCACCATCGCTCTCGAAGACAAAGTCCGGAAGGCGATTGAACGCGCCGGCGCGAAGGTGAAGTGACGAGCGCACAACAGCGTTAGTCCGCTTCTGCGTCCTGCATCAGATCACGTTTTAGATGTTGCCCATTCGTTCAATGGTAGGACTGCTGACTCTGAATCAGCCAATTGGGGTTCGAATCCCTGGTGGGCAACCAAATGTTGTATGGAGGTAGTTCAATGCGTATTGGAGGTTGCCATGCGTTAGTTGCATAAAGGAGCAACTGGCGTATGTGCACAGAGAACTATTGGACGGATATCGTGGAGACCAACCACGATCCTCGTGGGGATTTCGAGAAGTGGCGAACCCCGAGAGAGCAGAAGTGGAAGCGCAAGCTAGGACTTCCTCTCAATGCCCCAAAGTGGCTGGTATGGCGTGTTACGACCAAACCACCTGGGCCCGTAAACCGAGACTTCACTCGAGAAGCCCGCAACAAGATGAACCGTACCCTACGCAACGCCATTGCGCATGGCGTGGACTTCGATGATCTGATCATCGAGTCCCGACCCTCCCGGCTGGATGCCAGGAAGTGGTGGTACTGAAGTATGGCCGCGTAGCTCAGCCTGCTAGAGCATCCCGCTGAAAACGGGAGTGTCATGGGTCGAAATCCCATCGTCGGCCACCATATGAGCCCTGGTCCTCTCTGACCAGGTGGTGGAGGCGTGGTCCGGTTGTGACCGCTCCCAATTGACGAACCGGCAGGGGCGCCCGCGGTGGGCGCCCCTTGCCGACAAGTTTGTGCGGAATGGACTGGAGTCTGGTTCCAGCAGGGTCTCATAATCCCTTTCACGTCGGTTCAAATCCGGCTTCCGCTCCAAGTTTCGCGCCGGGAGGCAGCCCGGAACCTACCCCGCTTTGATAAAGCGGCCCGCCCATCAAGCGGCAAGAGGTAGCTCGGTAGTTAGGTGCACCGAGGGCGCAAAGATGTGGTGCCCGTAGTTCAGTCCGGCCAGAACGCCGCTCTGTGGCAGCGGATGTCGAGAGTTCAAATCTCTCCGGGCACCCCAAATATCAAGGAACTGATTCAGAGGTGACCCATGAATCATCATCACGCTAAGACTTGTGGGTATTGCAAGAAGAGGATCTTTGCAAATGAACGACTAGCCAGAGAACACCTGGCTGAGATCCTGCACCGAAAGGTCAGATTTACAAAGCCCGGTGCGTTCGCCGTGGCGCCGTATCTCTGCCCCGAGGGCAACGGATGGCATGTCGGCCGAAACCACAACACAATCATGATCAACTTCAAGAGGGGACGCACCAAGAACGTCGATACTCCTACAAGAAAGGTTCCCTATGGCAAGCTGGCAAGGAAAGTCGCGTAGCAACTACTTCCAGGTAAAAGACGAGGCAGCTTTTCTTGCTTGGGGCAAAACCCGTGAAATAGAGATCTGGAAGATGGTGCGCAAGACAGGGTCGCGCAAGGGTATCGAAACCTTCTCCATGGGTGCCACAACTGAAGACGGAAGCTGGCCCAGCTACGACGACGCCGCCGGCGAGGATATCGACTTCATCAATGAGGTATCTGACCATCTTCCCGACAACGAGATCGTAATTCTGATGGAAGCCGGCTCTGAGAAGCTCTGCTACATCACAGGAACCGCCCTAGCATTCAACCACCTGGGCACTGAGAGTCTAGTCAAGGTTGACCTCAACGACATTTACGAAGCAGCCGCCACCAAGTTCGGCATCACTGTAGCCGACATCTCTGACTGCACATACTGAAAGGCGTCATGGCATACGACAAGCTCGTCCTGATTGACTTTGAAACAACCGGGCTGGATGAAAAGAAGCACGAGATCATCGAGATCGGCGCGATCCTTTGCGATGCGGTTTCCTTGGATATTTACTGGGAATACGAGCGCAAGCTGAAGCCAGTCAACATTTGCTGCGCCCAACCTGAAGCTTTGGCAGTCAACGGGTATACCGAAGAAGCCTGGGCAGGCGCCGCCGGTTTCCGGCGCGGCATGATGGACTTCCTTTGCAAACTGGACCACACGATGATCTTTACCGGTCAGAATGTATGGTTCGATGTCCGGTTCTATCTGTCTGCTTTGGAGCAGCTTCGTTACTTCGAGCCCGAAGGCACATTGATCGATCCGCTCGATCCGACACCTCACGGGTACAGCTATCACCAGCTGGACATCGCCAGCATGGCATGGCCACTTCAGAAGGAACCGGTCTATCGCATGAGCAGGCTTGGACCTGCGTTTGGTATCGAACCTGAACCGATGCCCCATCGAGCAATCAACGGGGTGCGAACTGAATACGCGCTGTTGAAAGAGATCCGGCGCAGAGGGCAAATGAATGCCTAAGAAAGTCACATCCACCATGGCCGTTGGCCTGGTTCCAGGGAAGACCAGGGTCAAGACCACCGTAGTGCCTTCAGGAACGATCGTGAACGACATCCGGCCCGCTGACACCTTCAAGAAGACGCCGCCTGCGTCCTGGGGCAAGCGGCAGCCAGCAAGGGGAGCAACCTAAACCGCCATTCATGGACGGAACAGCACAGCGTCGTGCAGCCCGGATCCGGGCCGGTGGTTCAATTCCAAGTTCTGTCCCCAATTTCAAAGGAGATCCACGATGGGAAGTTGCAGTGCAATGAGCTCTATCGATCGTGTGCTGGAGAAACACAGCGATGAGATCCGTAAGGAACTGCTCGAACGGTTGTCCGAGCAGACCAAAGGGCTGGTGACTGACATCGCCTTAGAGAACAACACCTACTCCATCACGGTTTCGGCCGTGTTGAGCAACGGCACAGAGTTGACCTTGGAACCGATCGACATCGACTCCTTGGCGGCAGACTATCCCGATTGTGAAGTGGGGTACTGATGCACACCTTTGAATTCAAAGTAACTTTGAGAGGAACAGGCAAAGACAAAGCCAGTGCATGGAGCAACGCTGTAGATGCGTTTGCAGAAGATCCAGGCTTTCCCGAGGATGAAGACATCACCCAGATCGAAGATTCTGAAGACGAGTAAAACTCGATCCGGTAGCTCAATTGGTTCGAGCAACGGGCGTGGGAGCCAGGACCCAGGTCTGGAAGGCTCTCCCCGTAGGTTGGAGGTTCGAATCCTTCCCGGCCTACCATCACTCAGTTTTATTCCCAGGTAGCTCAGCGGTAGAGCGGCGCGCTGTTAACGCGTTGGTCGGGGGTTCGATCCCCTCCCTGGGAGCCACTTTCAAGGAGCTGAGCATGTCTCGGCACGTCATCCAGAAACGGACAAATAACCGGACAGTCCTGAAGAAGCTCACGATACCTGGCCAGCTGCATTGCGCGTTCTGCGAGCCCAATAAGGGCTGCAACGCGACCGGCAAACGGCGCCCGCGGTCAGACAAGTACAAGGACCATCGCAAAGGTCTGAAGTAGACATGGCGCCATCAGCTAACGGCTAGGCTTGCCGGTTCTCAGCCGGATCATGAGAGTTCGAATCCCTCTGGCGCTACCAATCCATAAAGACAGGAGCAACATGGCAATTCAGCTTGGCACGATAGCAACCGACAGCATCACGGGTTTCAAAGGCGTAGCCGTCGTACGGACGGAGTTTCTCTTCGAATGCGTTCGCATTGGACTCATGCCGAAAGCGCTGAAGGATGGTCTTCCGCAGGAGAAGTGCTACTTCGATGAGCGTCAGCTCAAGGAGGACGACAAGAAGACACCGGCTCCCAGCAAGTGGCTTGGCAAACAGGTCACCGACTCGATTACCGGAGTCCAGGGAACAGTCACCAGTGTGTCGACCTATTTGTACATGGCGCCACGCGTCTGCATCACTCCAAAAGGAACCTTCGAAGGCAAGCCGCTCGAAACTGTAGATTGCGACGAAGCACAGCTCGTGGAATACGACGCACCAAAGGTGGCGAAGCGCACCGGTGGTCCCGGCGACAAAGCTCCGATGCACCGCTCTGCGCCGCGCTGCTAATCGTCTGGTGGCGGAATTGGCAGACGCGCCGGCTTGAGGTGCCGGTGCCCGCAAGGGCGTGAGGGTTCAAATCCCTCCTAGACGACCACATTAGCGGAGCATCGTTCAATGGACAGGACACCGACCTTCTAAGTCGAGGATTAGGGTTCGACCCCCTATGCTCCGGCCACTTTTGAAGGCCCCTTCTTTGTTTTCTTGGTGGCTGCTTTCTTCGCTTTCCTGAGTGCAGCCCACCGGGCCTTCATGAGCTTGCTCATTTTGGCTTTTAGTTCAGGACTCATTTTCCTCTTCTTCTTTTGCTTCGCCGCGGTCTTCTTGGGAGCCGCTGTTGAAGCCGTGCTCGGAAAGAGCGCTTCACGCGCTGCAGTCAGGCGTTTGATCTGATCGTCGATGTCGGCGGCGATGGTGTCGATGCTCATTGGAGAGTCTCCTATCGGCTGAGTTAGCCGTTTCATGAGTATAGAAGATCAGTCGGGTGCATGATAATCGCCGCGGGGGATTTATGGCACCAGTAAAGAAAGGCCAAAAGAAGAAGCCACGCGTGTGGATCATGCGCACCGGCGAAGAAATCCTGATCACCGACATGGATGACTCACATTTGGCAAACACCATCGCGATGCTGGAACGCAAACGCGCTGGGTTTGAAGCAGAGTCAATCGAACATGAGGACTGGGAGGAAGGCCCCAGGGCAGCAAACAAGCAAGCAATCCAGCGCCTCAATGCAATGATCGGCATGCTCGTAAACGAGCGCGACCGCCGTAAAGGACTGGCCAAGAAGATCGCATCGATCGCCGACATGCTTCGCATTGAACTGGAAGGTCCCCATATAGGGGAACGTATCATCTAATACATCGATTCACAGGAGATGAACCAAATGGCAGAACCCACATATGAAGAGCTGAAGGCCAAGCTGGCCGCACTCGAAGCAGAGAAGGCCACGGGCCTGTCTTTCAAGGTGAGTGAGAAGGGCGCTCTCAGCGTGTACGGTCTGGGCCGATTCCCAGTCACCCTTTACCACGAGCAATGGAAGAAGCTGCTGGAAAAGTCCGGCGCCATCCTCGAATTCATCGAGGCCAACAAGGACAAGCTGAAGACCAAGGGCTAACGAACGCGTCCATAGCTCAATCGCGTGAGAGCAACGCCCCTTTAAGGCGGAGGTTGTGGGTTCGACTCCCACTGGGCGCACCATTTTGGGAGAAGACCATGCAGTCAGCGAATGTCCCACCGGAAGGCCAGAACTACTGGCAAGACGAAGACCCTGATTATCCCGTCGCAGACTGGCAAACTGAAGTCGCCAACGGTGATACACGCGCCGGCTATTGGGAATGGGCCAACGCCGGTCACAGGCTCGATTCGGATACCGAAGGCGAACCTGAAGTAAAGGAACAACATGAGTAAAGGAACAACATGGCAATCTATAACGTCAACGTCGCCTTCAACGTACAGGCTTCCTCTCAAGATGAGGCTGCGCAGAAAACGGCCTCGTATCTGAGCAAGCATTTCGGCACTGGCTTCTACGAAGCGATCGAAGAACCCACACTGACCGGGCTCACCGAAGATGAGTGCGAGACTCTGATCACCTAAGGAGATCCGATGGCAGATTTGGGCACTCTCACACCAGACGAGGCTTTGAAGATGAAGATCGTCCTGGAAACCTATTTCCCGTGGTTGCTGAACGGGGATGAAGACACCAGTGGGGCAGATACCGTAGAGCTCTTAGGAGAACTCCACAGCGACCTCATACTAGCGTGTCCATTCGATTTCTAAGTACAGTTTCGCTTTCAATTCAGGGATAACCCTGATGTCAACTGCCGCCGCGGCATGAGATCGTAGCCGTGGGTTGCAGTACAAGTTTCCCCAGCAATGGGGAGTATAACGCTCGTGAAAAGACATACGTCTTCTTCAGATCTTCGGACGCGAGTTCGACTCTCGCCGGGTCCACCACGAGCACACAGGGTTTACGGCCCCAGATACCAATCGATCCACGCGCGGTTTTGGTTGGTCGAGAATGCTGGATTACTGTGTGCTGTTGGAGGGCCCGTCACGGCTTCGACGGGGGTAGGGACAGGATGATGACGAGCCGAGTCGGCCGCCCGCGTACGGGAGACCAAGCCTACAAATGCCAAAAGCATTGTTGCTGGTATCAAGTCCAAGGTGCTGAGCTTCGGCGCCCGCGTTCGCGCGGCCGTCGCGGTTCCCGCCGCGGCCTATGCCATCGCTGCCTAACCAGGTAGTGGCCGAGTCAGGGTGAGCTCGGATCCTCAATCACCTGCAACCCCCGGTGGAAGCCCGGGGGATTTCTGTCTATGGGAGCTGTAAATGGCACGCTACATCGTCATCCACGAACACGCGCACGGCACCACGAGTTACCTCGTGGAGTATGAGAAGGAACCAACCATCAAGCAGCTGGTCCGTTGTTTGGGTCTCGATTTCGAACCCAGTCGCGGCGAGGGCCTGACCGTCGGAGTCGTGAACGAAGACGAGCCGACGGTTCTCGATTGGAAAGACAGCGACGCCGAAGAGTTCGATGAATTCGCCGATGAAGACGAAGAAGAAGGCAACGAGGAGAACTAATGGCCCGCTACTGGAAGCACAAGCAGCCTGAAGGAGACTGTGAATGAGTACATCGTGTGGTGCATGCGGGGCCTATGGCATCCTGCTTTCAGGTGTTGACCTGCCAGCCGTTGCTGAAATCCGGGCAAAGCTTGAAGAGATCAGAAACGGGTATGCAGAAGACCCAGGCGACTATAACTCGCCGGAGGACTATCCGGAAACCAAGGAGCTCATCGAGCCGCTGAAGAAGGCGTTTCGAGCGACCGGGATCAACGTTCCTGAGGATGCTGGCCTCCTTTGGACAGGCTCAGAAGATGACCGACCAGCACAGTGCGAAACGCCTGCTGAAGAGTGGGTTCTCGGGTTCGGTCTCTTCACCCGGCCGGACATGTTTCCGGTGATGGACAAGTCCTTCATCGAGAAATCCGAATGGCACACCTGGGTGTGGATGGGTTGACCAAATACTGAATCAAACGACTCCCCGGCCATCGTGCCGGGGTTTTTGTTTGCAATCTAGGGACTTGCCCGGATGGTCAGAGGCATGGTCCTTCGATAGAACGGAGGAGAAGCGATGAATCAGGAAACAGAGCAAGTCCTAGTTGACCAGCTCCGGCGCGGCCGGCTGGCTGAGATCAACGCAGAGCCCGGCTCCCGGATTGCCCTGGAACAGCAGTATGACCAGGTCTGGGACACCCAACAAATGTCGGAAGAGTTCACGGTCAAAGGGTTTGCCGCTCCCTTTGTCGTCGTCACGCGGAAGTCCGACGGGGTCGTTGGGTCCCTGGAGTTCCAGCACAGCCCGCGGTTCTACTTCAACTTCCAAGAGGACAAGCGATAGACATGGAAACATTGCCAATTTTGTATCACAAAGGTAAGGGCGGAGCCCTGTACTCCTGGCGGGTATGGGTTGAGGGTGACACGATCATGACCGAGCACGGTCTGGTCGATGGCAAGAAGATGATTGCTTCGAAGCGCGCGAAACCCAAGAATGTCGGGCGCTCGAATGCGACGACTCCAGAGATGCAGGCCGAGATCGAAGCCAGGGCCCAGTGGGTTCACAAGCGCGACCGGAAGTACTCCGAGACGCCTGAGGCCGCAGAGCAAGAGCTCTTCCTGCCCATGCTGGCGCCCACCGACAAGTGGGAGAAGGCCAAGAAGAAGATCAAGTACCCAGCGATCTTCCAGCCGAAGCTCGATGGCAATCGGTCGCTTACCCACAATGAAGACGAAGGCGCAATCATGCGCTCGCGCCAGGGCAAGGTCCACAACCAGCTGCCCCACATCAATGCCGAGCTGACGCCCGTCCTGCCGGAAGGCATGGTCCTCGACGGCGAGCTTTACTGCCACGGCGCCACGCTGCAGACGATCAACAGCTGGATCAAGAAAAACCGCCCCGAGTCGATGCAGATCGAGTACCACCTGTACGACATGCCGGAACAGCCTGGGCTCGAGGAAGTGATCCAGAAGGACCGCACCGCGGCCCTGGAGAAGTTCTTCGCCGAGAACCTGGCGCTGACCAAGTACATCAAGCTGGTGCCGTCGCATGTCGTCAACAGCGACGAAGAAGTCATGCAGTGGCACGACTACTACGTCGGCCTGGGCTACGAGGGTGGGATCGTCCGGAACATGGATGCCATCTACGACTACGGCCACCGCTCGGCCAATCTGGCCAAGGTCAAGGTCTTCGACGATGCCGAGTTCAAGGTCATCAGCTTCAGCAATGGCGAAGGCCTCTACGCAGACTGCGTCAAATGGCGTTGCGTGACCAAGGACGGCGTCGAATTCGATGTCAATCCTAAGGGCACGCTCGAACAGAAGCGCGAGTGGCTGATCGAGGCCGAGCAGTACATCGGCCAGATGCTGACCGTCCGTTACATGGGATTCACCGAGAAGGGCATCCCCAAGATCGCTGTCGGCATTGCCTTCCGTTTGGAGGGCGATCTGCCCTCAGCAGAAGAGGCAGCGTAAGCCATGAAGCAGCACGCACCGATCCTGAAAGTCCTGAATGACGCTGGCTACCAAGCATTCTTTGTTGGTGGCTGCGTCCGGGACCATCTCCTCGGGCGCCCGAGCAAGGACGTCGACATCACGACGTCGGCGACACCGGATCAGGTTGCTGCTCTGTTCCCGGACTCAAAGTTGGTGGGTGCACACTTCGGCGTCACGATCGTCAAGCTCGGAGACCTGGAGGCTGAGGTCGCCACATTCCGAACCGACGGCTGCTACTCTGACGCGCGCCGGCCAGATAACGTCGCTTTCACGACCGATGTAAAAGAGGATCTGGCACGTCGCGATTTCACGATCAACACGCTTCTGATGTCCTCGGACGGGTTGGTTCATGATTGGACCGGTGGCAGCGCAGACATAACAGCGAAGTCCATCCGGTGCATGGGAGATCCGTACAAACGATTCGCCGAGGACGCCCTTCGTATGCTCCGGGCAGTGCGTTTTGCTGCGCAGCTGGGGTTCGCGATTGAAGAGAAGACGTTCGAAGCGATCCAGAAGTTAGCCACTCTGGTTACGCTGGTCAGCCAGGAGCGGATCACACAGGAGCTGTCAAAGATTCTGACGTCCGATCAGGCAGGCTACGGTTTCAAACTACTGGAACTATCCGGCCTGATGACCCACATCCTGCCAGAGATCGAGGTGCTGTCTGCTTGCCCACAGAATCCGGTTCATCATCCGGAAGGAGATGTGCTGGCTCACACGTATCTCTTGTTGGTTCAACTCAAACCAGGATGCAGCTTGACCTTGGCTCTTGCTGCGTTGTTTCACGACGTCGGCAAGCCTGGCACCTTCGCTCTCAAAGACGGACTGCCAACGGCCTTTGGACATGAAGAGCTGGGCGCCAAAATCACTCTGAATGTCCTGCAGAGGATGAAGTTTCCCAACGATGTGATCGAGACTGTAGTCGACTTGGTCGCACAGCACATGCGGTTCCGTGTCGTCGATGAGATGAGGAAGTCCAAGCTGTACCGCTTCTTGCGACAGCCAAACTTCGCCGAGCTGCTGGAGCTCCACCGGATAGATTGCATGGCTGGTTCCGGGAAGCTGCACCACTATGACTTCTGCGTAAAAGCTCTCGCGGAAGTCCCGGAAGAGGTTCTCCGGCCAGCAAGGCTGGTAACCGGCGATGACATCATCCGGCTCGGGCTGAAGCCATGCCCAGCGTTCCGGAAGATGCTGGAGGACGTCGAGACTGGACAGCTGGAAGGACACATCGTTTCCCGTGAGGGAGCGTTGTTGTACCTGAAGGAAGCAGTATGCCGGTCGTAGCTGTGGTCGGTTCCAGGACCTGGATTTACCAGGACCGTGTCTGGGAATACCTCGACAAGCTGCGTGCGCGGGGTCAAGAGATGTTGCTGGTCTCCGGAGCATGCCCTGAGGGGCCGGACCTCTTCGCAGAGCTCTGGGCGAAGAAGCGAGGCAATCCGATCCTGCTTTACCCGGCCGACTGGTCGAAAGGCCGTGGCGCCGGGTTCGCCAGGAACAGTTTGATCATCAAGGACGCCGAGATCGTG
Organism: Occallatibacter sp.; assembly: GCA_050014655.1. Lineage (GTDB taxonomy): Bacteria > Acidobacteriota > Terriglobia > Terriglobales > Acidobacteriaceae > Telmatobacter. Next base: position 13,208 of record JBEKCX010000612.1, read on the forward strand.
CTGGCGTTCTGGGACGGCCGCAGCAAAGGCACCCTGGACTCGATTGAGAAGGGATGGAAGCTGGGCAAACAGGTTTTGGTTGCGACTCCCGGCACTCCGGTAACGAGGGTCACAAACCATGAAGACCTCGCGAGGAAACTCGAGGGATCGAATGCACAATAGGAGCAAATTGTTGAGCGAAACAGCATTGAATGCCGGGGCAATCGCAGAGTTGGATCCCGGCAGTGCAATGAAGGAAGAGGAGCGATTTTACGTCATTGTGCCTGAAGTTGTAGGCATGGTGGAACACCACCCCATGGAGCACGGAAGGCTTATGGCTCAAACCTTCCACCTTGGGCGTGTCGTTGAACACATGCGAGTCCGTATGGGACATCGTCTGCAGGACATCACGACCATTGTGCTGGCAGTCCGCAACTCACGCGAACTGGCTAAAGTCCGGGATGAATTGGTGTATCAACAGTTCAGCGAAATGTCAGTCCCCGATAACAAACTGGGGATGTTGCCTATCACGGTTTACGAGGACCACAACCCCGACGTATACCTGACGCCGGAAAGGGTCTTGACAGCCATCTCGGTGGGTCCGGTGGTGAAGTCGCGCGTGGAAGCCTGTCTTGGGCATCTCGAGCTCTATTAGGTTTGGCTCGTCGATCCGGGGAGTCCCCCTGGAGATGATGCGACGACTAACGATCGGTACCTTGGTGCTGTTTGCTGCAACCTCAGTACATGCCCGTACCCCGAAGCAAGGGGTTATAGGGATAGCGTCCTGGTACAGCAAGCAGCACCATGGCAACAAGACAAGCAGTGGTCGCCGATTCGATTCGAATGAGCTAACAGCTGCATCCCCAGATCTTCCTTTTGGAACCCGAGTCCATGTGACCTTCCTGCGTACTGGGAAGTCGGTAGATGTCCTGATCAACGATCGGGGACCTTTTATCAAATATCGGATTCTGGATCTCTCGGAAGCAGCAGCGGATGCTATCGGCCTCAAGCAGTTCGGCATTGGACGGGTCAAATTAGAGGTGTTGAATGACGTATCAGTTAGTGACCGTTTCCGTGATCGTGCAGGAAGAGGACGTGGAGTCCGTCAAGCGCGAGTTCAACCAGACGCTGGAGATGCTCAGTGAAGACTACAAGCTTCACGAGGAACGGATTGTAGTCGAGGAATGTGAAGAACCTGACGACGATTCGGACGAAGACCTTTTCGATTATGAAGATGCCGCCTGAGGCTTAGGCCCGCCGGCACAACAAAAGCTCGGACAGACACCTGTCCGTAACAGAGCACACGTGTGCTCATAGGAGACAACACCATGGCATCAAAGATGACGATGATTGGATTCGGCAATCTGGGACGTGATCCTCAGTTGAAGAAGGGAGATACCCCGGCCAAGTCGTATGTTGACTTCTCGATCGCGGTCGAGGAGTACACCGGCAAGGACAGTTCGGGCAAGGCGCAGTACAAGACCAACTGGTGGAGCTGCCGTATGTTCGGCCAGCAGGCGGAGTATGCGGCCGAGCACGCCAAGAAGGGCAACACGGTCTACATCGAGGGCTCGCCTTCGGTGACCGAGAAGGATGGCAAGACCTATTTGAACCTCCGGGTCCAGTCATTCGCGTTGATCAGCCGCGTCTCCAAGAGCGAGAACGGATCCGAACAGACCACGTCCGCACCGGCAGCACAGCCAGCGGCCCAGTCGTCTAACACATCCCGCGGCGCCGCGGCGGCCGGCTACAGCGCACCCGCGCCGGCAGCGGCAGCGGCAAGTGCAGCAGTGGCTGTTGCCGAAGAGGATGATAGTGATGATCTGCCGTTCTGAGGATGGGCTAACTGATTGAGGAAGAATGGTTTATCTTCCCCCTCGATCCTGAAGGAATCCCATGAGTATGAATCGCGCGATCAATGCAACGATCGCTCTGATCGAAGGTCGGACTGATATCGCAAAGGAGATCCTGCGCGATCCTACGTCCGACGTGAAGAACGTCCCGGAGATCTTGGCCCGGCTCGAAGCAGTGGTCGACAAGGCAGCTGCCAAGGCTATCCGCAATGGCCTGATTAGGGCGCTGGCAATTCAACCGCCGACCTGGACTTCCAAGAACCAACCAGTCAATGCTGAACAGGCTTTCTACCTGGGCGTCAATGGCGTCGAGAATCTCTTCGGAGACATCGTTCTTGAGCTTGAACGCAAATGATCTTGACCATTTGGACAGACGGAGGCGGAGGTATTTCCAGCGTCAACGGACCTCAGGCTGCCGCCTACGTCGCACAAACTCATGACGGCATTTATCTGGGGAGCAAGTCGACCTGTTTGACAGGAACCAACAACGATGCAGAGTACATCGGCGTGCTGTTGGCGCTGAAGGACCTGCTCGCCGGCGAAATCTTCCCAGTGGCTGAGATCGAACGCGTCTACTTCATGTCGGACTCGATGTTGATCGTGAACCACATCAATGGGAACTGGCGCTGTAAGTTCCCGACGCTGCGCGTGCACCTGGAGAAGATCCAAGCTATCCGCAAGCTGTTGTTGTTCCCAACGCACTTTGCTCACAAGAAGCGCGACTTCAACAAGAACGCGGATCGGCTTTGCGCGGCCGCGATGGCGTACGGACCGAAGACTATCTTCACTGATCCGATTCCGGCCGATCCCAGAAAGAAACGAGGCAAGACCGATGTCCGAAACACTGAGCCCTGCAACACCCGAGACACCGAATCCATCTACGACATCGCCAGACGCGTCTCTGACGCTGCTCGATCTGTTGAACCTGGCGAACAAAGGCTATCCGGATGAGTGGTTGTCCAACTACTACGACCCCGAGACTGGCGCCAGGGTCGAAGGCGACGGTGATGGCCTCGCCAAGTTCATCGTCATCGAGCTGACCGAAACCTTTGAGCCGACCGCCGACCGCGAGACTCAGCTCGGCGTGGCTCGCCAGGTCATGGAGACCGCCATCAAGGACCTGCAGTACGTGATTGACGTGCTCGAGGAGGCCTGATGACGACAATCGCCTCTGGAAAGAAGATTCAACGCGACATCCGAGTCTCTGGCGTTGAGAAGCCGGTCACGGTCGAGATCAACGCATCTGGTCTCAGCTTCTGGGTCAAAGGACACCGCAAGCGGGTGCAGCTTTCCTGGCACATGGCGGTGAGCGCGGGGTCGACACCGGTGGACGTGCCCAGCTTCCTCATGGGCAAGCCCATCGAATTGCTTCAGTACCAAGCGAAGCAGAAAGTGGACAAGCCATGACGAAGCAGAAGATGACGCCCTGGATCGCGGTCCAGCTTTACTGGATCGAGTTCAAGTGCCTCTACAAGGATCTGGCCCGCGGCACAAAGCCGTTCGATGCGTGGCTGGCCGGTGTCTATTTTGGCATCGGTTCCCTGTTCATCCTGCAGAAGTACCTCTAAGCTACCTCGCGTGAGGCTGCTTCTTCAGAGGCCAACTTGTCGATGATGTCTTCCACGGTGAGGCGGAGCTCTTTTGGCAAGGCCCTGAGCTTCTGGGTGATGTCCAACTCCACCAGCTCACTCTGCAGTGCTTCATACACCCGGGGACACCGTCTGCGCAGGTAGACGATGGAGAGCTGGGCCAGATCGATCTTGAGAATGTGGGCAAACTGTGGGATCTGACTGATGTCAGGGAACCGGTTGCCTGTTTCGATCTTTCCGATCATGGTGTCGCTGCAGCCGACCTTACCCCCAAGTTCACTCTGGCGCATCTGGAAGCGGAGTCGCCGCTTCCGAATGATCTGACCGAAAGACATGTTCGGTGGGAGTGTCTTCATCTCTTCAATCATGGAGAGGCGAATGACGGAACCGGCTTGTATCCGTGATCTGTGTTTGAAGCTGGCCGACATAATGTCAGGCTACTGATCCATTCAAAGATCGTCAATTGGAGGACGCGATGGAGTACTACACATTTCGGTTACCCGCTGAAGGAACTCCGGCGCTTCTCTTTGAGGTCGATGCCGAAGGTATAGAGCAGGCGATTCAAAGAGCGAAGACTCGTCTTGAAGACCACCTCGACGATTCTGGTTCCATGCCAGTTGACGTGAGCTACGGCTTAATGAAAGGCCGGCTCTGCATCAGCAGCGACCAGATCACAGAGCGGGCAATCATCAACGTGGAAGTAGAGAAAAGCACGGAGCCTTTCTAAGGGGCATCTCGGATAGAAATCCGGCCCAACTCCGAACACAATACCAGGTCAGGAGATCCATGGAAGCGATTCGCGGGACCATCACGAAGTTCATATACAAGCACCCCGGGAGCGGTTGGAAGATCGCCCGGTTCAAACCGGAGGAAGGTGCTGAGTTCGGGATCAAAGGCGACATTGCCGAATCCAACCTGGACTTCGATGTCACCATCAAGGGAGAGTGGGTCGAGAACGGCGCATATGGCCGTGAGTTCCAGGTCTCCAGCGTTATTCGTAGCGCCCCGAACAGTGTTGAATCTGTCCGTGACTGGCTCGCTCGCGAGGTCAAAGGTATTGGGAAAGAGACTGCCCAGCGGCTGGCCGACAAGTTCGGTTCCGATCTGAAGAAGATCATCGAGACAGACCCGGTCCGTCTCACGGAAGTCAAACGGGTCTCCAAGGCCATTGCCCTGGAGGTCAGCATGAGCTGGATCAAGGACGCTACGTTGCGTGAGGTGCAGCTGTTCCTTACGCAAAGCAATGTCTCAGACAAGCTGGCCCGCAAGGTGGTCAATCTCTTCGGCCAGAACTCCATCCAGATCATTCAGGACAACCCCTACCGGCTGACCCAGGTCTCCGGTATCGGCTTCAAGACGGCCGACAAGATGGCCCTGGGCATGGGCTGGTCTGTACAGCGGCCGGAACGCCTGGATGCTGCGCTGGCCTATCTGCTGCAGGAGGCTTTCACGGAAGGGCATTCCTTTCTTTACAAGGGGGAGCTGATCGAGAAGGTCTGCCGGCTGGCAGAGATCGAGACCGAGAACGGTACCGAACTTCTGTCAGAGCAGCTTGCGCTGTCGGCGCTGGCGCGCATCGTTAAGATCGGCTCGGTCAAAGAAGAGACCATCACGATCAACAACCTGACCCAGTATCTCTACTACCTGCCCCATGTGTATGCGCTGGAGAAAGAAGCTGCCGAGCGGCTTGCCCGGCTGCAGTCGACACCCCACGTTCCACCTCAAAACATTGGCAAGATCCTGGCCAAAGTAGAGAAGGAGCTGTCACTCCAGCTGTCAGAACGGCAGAAGGAAGGCGTGATTTCGGTCATTGCCAACAACTGCTCGATCATCACAGGGTTGCCGGGAACGGGCAAGACGTCAACGGTACGCGCTCTGGTCAACACTGCGCGTGCTCTGGGTTTGACCATCGAACTCGCCGCGCCGACTGGCCGTGCAGCCAAGCGGTTGAGCGAAGTGACCAACCTGCAGGCGCGTACGATTCACCGGCTCCTGCAGTTTGATCCGATCAGCGGCGGCTTCGTCTACGATGAGAACAACAAGCTGCCCTGCAACATGTTGATCCTGGATGAAGTTTCCATGATTGACCTGGAGCTGATGGTTGCTGTGCTGCGCGCCGTGCCGAACGACTGTTCGGTCGCCTGGATCGGGGACGTCAACCAGCTGGCCTCGATTGGCGCCGGAACTGTGTTGCGCGATCTGATCAACTCCAAGCAGGTCCCCACGACCGTCCTGGACAAGATCTTCCGGCAGGCCGAAGGCTCTCTGATCATCCAGAATGCTCACAGGATTCACCGCGGCGAGATGCCGGCCTTTCCGCTCAAGGGAGGGGACGGGGATAGCTTCTGGGTGAAGGTGCCGCGCGCCAAAAACGAGAATACCGGTCAGACGACGGATGATCTGGAGTTCGTGAAGACAAAACTTGAGGACATCTATAAGCGGCTGGAATCCAAGTACGGGTTCGATCCGATCAAGGACATCCAGGTCCTGACCCCGATGCGTGTTGGGCCTGCGGGCTACAACATGTTCAACGGCATCATCCAGAACATCGTCAACCCGGACGGTGATCGCATCGAGATCAACGGCAACACCTACCGCGTCGGCGATCGTGTGATGCAGATCAAGAATGACTACACCCTCGACGTGTACAACGGCGATGTTGGATTCATTCGCGAAGTACTGATGGATGACAAGGGTCTGCTGATTGAGTGGACGGATGATCGTGATCAGATCTATCCCTTCGACAGTTTGGACAACCTAGTGCTGTCCTATGCAGTGAGCATTCACAAGGCACAAGGGTCGGAATTTCCCGTCTGTATCCTCCTGTTCCTGAATCACCACTACGTGATGCTGGACCGGAACCTGATTTACACCGCAAACACCCGCGCGCGCAAGATGGCGATTTATCTCGCCTCATTCGGTGCGATTGAAACGGCAGTCCGAACACAGAAGGTCGAGAAGAGGAACAGTCTTCTCGCCCAGCGGATTCGGAAAGCAGTCGAAGCCGAGAAGAAGTTCCTGTCGGCTTCCTATTCAGTCAAGCAACGCTCAGTGGCCGCGTAGGAGGACCCTGATGGCAAGGTTGTTGTCTGGCGTGACTCACGCCATCGTTGTTGTGCCGACGAGTGCAGATGCGCGTGCGAACAACACGTTCGCGATTGTCGATCTGTGCTTCGGCCCTGGAGATGACACCTGCATCGCTGGCATTCGTTACACCAGGGATGCAGCAGGTCAGACCATGTGGCAGGTTCCTATGGTCGAGGTGGTACGCCACGGGCGCCGCACCTCGCTCCCCGTTCTCAAAGGAAAGCTGCTGGTAGAGGCCACTAAGTTGGCCTCGACAGCGGTTGCCCGCATCAAGAAAGACCTCGGCGGATCAGGCTGGGGTAAACGCTACCAGGTCTACAAGGACCAGATCCTTGTGGAAGACCTACCGAAAGAGTGAACAAACCATGGCAAAGAAAGACACTGCATCACCGAATGAATTCGTCCGCTACCCGTACCTTGATTCAGAGGGCCGTCTCACCGAGAAGGCTCTGTACCAGCTCGGAAAGCCGTTCGATCCGGCCGACCTGAAGTGGCTGCCCACCGACGTCAAACGTAATGGCGACGACGAGACCGCCCTGGCCCTGGTCTACACCGATCCACGCGCGTATCACGAGCGCCTTGACCTGGTGTTTGGCCCAGGCAACTGGGGCAGCACCGCCAGCTTCACCACAGCGCAGTTCTTCAAGGCTCTCCCTCAGAAGTTCGGCTACGGAGCGAACAGGGACAAGGTCGTTCAGGAAGCACGCGATGTCGTCGGCTACAAGCTGTTCGCCATCGTGAGCCTGCAGATTGCCGGCATCGGCACCAAGACCTCGACCGGCGAGGAAGATACCAGTGATCCGAATGCAGCGACATCCGCTGAGGCTCAGGCCTTCAAGCGGGCTTGCTCGATGATCGGCATCGGCCGGTATTTCTATTACTTCCCGCGCGAGCGCATGCCCTTCAAGTACGGCAAGTTCGAACGCACTCCAGAGCTGCCGACGTGGGCGGTTCCGCAACCGGAATGCGCTGACACCGGCCTTCCGATCACCGACTTTACCTTTCCAAGCAAGGACGGTAAACCGGAGGAGGCCTGGACGCGCGACAAGATCGTAACCGTGTCGAAGAAGGTCTTCGGCGTTACGTTGAGCGGTCCAGCCATGATCGAGCGCAACAAGAACAAGCCAGTCGGCGCACGTCAAACGAAGCTGGCAATAGCTGAAGCCCCATCAGCCCAAGAAGGGCAGGAGAAAGCAGCTTGAAACTCAAGATCAAGGTCGGCGAGCTCGTAGAGCAGATTTCGCAGGCGGCTATCACCACGGACCCCAAGTCCTTGGATCAGCCGAACAGCAAGGTCTATCTGCGGGCCGCCAAGAAGCAAGACACTGGCGTCCTCTACTACTACTCGACCAACCAAATGGCCAGAACCTTCCTGAAGAGTGACGCAGAGGTGCTTGAGATTGGAGAGGTCCTGGTGGATGCTGCCAGCTTGCTGGGCGGCCTCCAGGGACGCGATCCGGACCTGGTATGCGAGATCACGGTGGAGCCAGAAGTCCGGGTCCTCATTGTGATTGGCCGCAACCGGTTCCAACTCAAGTACTACGGCAATGTGGAACGCATGGCAAAGGAAGTGGATGCTCTCCCTTTCAAGGCTGAAGCGATCTCCACGATTCCCGCGCAGCTGCTCACCGACTTCATCCGGCGGACCTCCTTCTGTATGCCTGCCGCCAGCAATGGCCAGCAGCGCTTTGCGATGGACGCCCTTCATCTCAAAGGGGTTGACGGCAAATACTTCGGCCAGGCAACAGACGGCAACATCATCTCTTTGAATCATGGCGCGGCGCCGGCGGAGAAGAAGCCGGATGTGGCCGGCTTGCTGATCGCCCAGGAAGCATTGGGACCTCTCGGAAAGCTGCTAGCCAAGCGCAAGGATGAAGAGATTGAGCTGGTCAGCAACAACGGAAATCAAGTCCAGGAATTGTTCTTCCGGATGAAGAGCGCGCTGTTCGGTTGCTGCTTGCGCACCGGGAAGTTTCCCAACATCTCGGTGATCGTGGAACAGCAAGCTCCGGACTTCGAGATCACGGTGAGCCGTGAGGAGTTGAAGTCGACCCTCGCTCGCGTGAGCAACTTCGTGATGGCCCCTACTCGCTATGTGCAGCTCCTCGCCAAGGGTGAGACTGCCCTGAAGGTCTGGGCCTGCAACGAGAACTCCGATATCAAGGATGAGATCGACTCTGCCGTGACCACGGGACTGTTTGTTTCTATGGACACCTGGATCGGGATCGACTATCTCGCCAATGTTGTTGCTGTCATGACTGGAGAGACGATTACTCTTGGCCTGTCTGAGATCAAGTCCAAGGCGGTCATCATCCGCGGCGATACCAAGACGGATGAGGATGTCCTTTTGGTCGGCTCGACGTATGCGATCAGCCCTGTCAAGCCGGTAACTCCTTCCAAGGAAGCCAAAGGGACGACTCCAAAACCATGAACCCGATGATCCTGTTCCTCGCGAATAGGCTTCTGAGCAGGAGCTTCTGGCTGCTGGTGGTATCCACCTTCTTGGGCGTGCTGTTGCTCCAAATGCGGAGCTGGTACCGCGGCCAAATCCTGGCAGAAGCTCTGCGCACGATTAACCCTGGTGGGAGGTTCTATGGGAACCGGTTTTAGCTTCATTGAAGACTTCGAAAAGGAAGATGTCCTGGAAGTCCTCAAAGAGCTGACTGTGACCTGTTCTTCCTGTCGTCTAGCCCAGGACCATCCTTATAACCGCGGGATGGTCTATCGGGGTAACCCGATGGCCAAGATCGCCGTTGTGGGTGCTGCGCCCTCAGACTCCGAGACCGAGAAAGGCGTACCACTGGTCGGCATGGTCGGCCGGGAGTTCGAGAAATGGATGGCAGCAATCAACATCGATACCCAGCGGGAAATCTTCATCACGAATGTGATCCAGTGCATGCCACCAAAGGTCATGCTCAACGGCAAGAAAAAGGTCCGCGATCCTGAGAAGGATGAGACCAATGCGTGCTTTGGCCCGCGGTGTCTGCGCGTCTTGCGCGCGATGCCTAATCTCGAGGCCGTGATGATCCTGGGATGGCCAGCAGCGAAGGCATTCCTGGGGACCTCAAACGACGAGAACATCCCGAAGACCAAGACTCATGAAGGCGGCTGGTTTGAATCCTCACTGCTGCCTGGCGTTGGAATCTTTTGCTTGAACCACCCGGCGGACATCGTCTTTGCCGAGAGTTCCGAGAAGAAGATGATCATCCAAAAGTTCCTTGGCTACTTCAAGCGGGAAGCCCTGGTCGAGAAGAAGATCAGCGGCCTGGCAAAGGCCGCGCAAGAACGCCGAGAAGAACTCGGATTGGGAGTGTACTGATGGCGAAGTATGACGTGACTTTCATTGCCAACGTGGTTGTCGATGAACGAATCGAAGCTGAATCGGAAGAGGAAGCCCGGGAGAAAGCCCAGGTGATGATCGACGAGCAGAACGTCGGCGAACACAAGCTGGACCTGGATTGGGACATCGAAGAAGTGGAACTGGCCGGCGACGAAGACCTGGAAGCTGATCCAGAGACTGCTCTGGATAATCAGGACCCTGATATGGGTGATTGCGGCACAGACCGCGATCAGGAGACAACCAATTGAGCGTACCAACGTTTCTAACTGCGTATCCATTGACCCGCTGGGATCGCCACTTCATGCAGATGGCGATGCTGGTCTCCGAACTATCCAAGGACCGCTCGACCAAAGTCGGCTGCGTCATTACGACAGTTGACCATGTAGTTCTATCCACTGGTTACAATGGGTTTCCTCGCGGTTGCTTTGATGAGGGTAAGGATCTCAAAGCCAATCAACTGCAATTTGGATACCGAGAGCTTGACAAGCGGCAGGCTGAAGTAGAAGCCCGACATGAACGACCAGCCAAGTACCTCTGGACGGAACATGCCGAACGGAATGCCATCTTCAATCTCGCCCGGACCGGCGGCCCGTCCTTGCGTGGCGCTCGGATTTATGTTCCTTGGTTCCCGTGCGCGGATTGCGCGCGGGCCATTATTCAGAGCGGGATCAGCGAGATGGTTGCCTACATGCCTGACTGTGCCCATCCCAAGTACGGCCCCGAGTTCATGGTCTCCGCCAAGATGTTCAGCGAGGCGGGCCTTCGCATCCGCTATGTCGAGCGGTTGGTCGAAGCCAAAGCTGCCTGAAAGGGGCCTATGAAATACACCATCGAGTTTCTTTACAGCGACAACAACCAGCTGTACCAAGACATGGTCGAGCTGTCGCCTGAAGAGCATGACCGGGTCAAGGCATTCCTGCTGGCCCTTGAAAAGGCCGGCCACATCGAAGCAGAAGGCGGGGGCTGCGAGATGATCTATCCCTATCACGAGCCAACCTTCCTTAGCTTTGGTGAGCTGGAGGCTAACTGGCAAGATGGGCTTCTCGAAACTGCAAAGGACTACGAGATCACCCTATGACCCAACGTAATCTAGCCGTCGAGCTTCGGCCACGGCGCCTCTCTGAAATGGTCGGCCAGGATGCCCTGGTCCAGGATGTCCGGAACATGTTCTCCGGAGGCAACATCCCGATTTCCATCCTCATCACTGGGGAATACGGATCCGGAAAGACGACCCTGGCTTATATCCTGGCGCTCTCCTTCAACTGCACCCACCAGAAGCAGTTCGGTGAACCCTGCGACTATTGCCTGGAGAATACTGAGGCTTTCAGCATCATCGAACGTAATTGCGCCCTGATGAGCACCAAGGATGAGATGCAAGAGTTCCTGCCAACCATCCGGTCGTACCCTCAGTTTGGCAAGTACCGGATCGTCATCCTCGATGAGATGCAGCAGCTGTCAGCTGCGGCGCAGCAGACCCTGCTCAAGGAGTTCGAACGCAAGGACTCCATCAACATCTTCATCATATGCACCACGAACCCGGAGAAGATCAACCAGGGGCTCAAGGATCGGTCGACTGTATTTCCGATCCCTATGCTGACGAAAGACTGCATTGCTCGGACTGTTCACAACACAATAGCGCAGTGCAAGATGCCGCCCCGCGATCCTGACCCTCTGATCAAGTGCCTGCAGGATGCTTTCGTATTCAGCTCCCGGCTAGTCGTCAAGGCTACGGAAGCGTACCTGTCCGGCATGACTGCGGAACGGGCGATCGTTTCGATCAGAGATGCGGGCGAGATCGATTTCCTTGCGCTCTACAAGGCCGTCTCCTGGGGCAAGTGGGATGAAGTCCGTACCCAGATGGAGAAAGCAAAGCCGGTTGACGCCACTCCGATCAAGATGCGGCTCTCTGCATTCTTCCGGAGCGACCTGCTCAGGGCAAAAACGAGCAACCGTGCGGCGCTCCTGGCCTCATTCATTGAGGCTTTGGGAAGTGCCAGCGCGGTTGAGACCGGTCTCGAACTCTCGATGGTCTGCAGTGTCCTTTATAAGATCTGTCAGATTGTGAATGAGAACAAGAAGCCGATCGTGATACGCAAAGTTGCCTAAGGAGATTCAATGACTAAGAAATACACACGGCTAACCCTGGTGGTAACCGTTCCCGACGATGAAGTCGAAGAGGTCGAAGGTCTTCTGGACGAGGCACTCGACACGATCGGCGCCGAGAATGACGTCTTCGATGACGACATCACTCGAGAAGAAAACGTCGCCCGGCCAGTTGATGCGGAAGACGATGACGATGATGAGGATGACGCCGATGAGTAAGCCGACCACCAGCATGTTTCCACCCAGTGTGGTGAATGCAATGCCTGATCCAGCGCTGGAAACTCTGCTGGAAGCACCCAAGCCATCCACTCTCGTAAGCAACGCTGCACAACAGAAGGCTCCAGCGCATGGGAACCTCGGCCTTACTTTCTCACGTTGCTTCACCACGGACGGCGTCTCCCCGTTTGACCAGGTCCAATGGGAGCGCCGCAATGCAGTCATCCAGGACTTCAAGGGGAAGACGATCTTCGAACAGAAGGACGTCGAGGCCCCTGCCGGCTGGTCTTTGACTGCAACGAATATCGTCGCGTCCAAATACCTGCACGGCAAGGTTGGGACTGCCGAGCGCGAATCTGGTGTGCGCGACCTCATCACTCGTGTCGTCGACACGATCTCCATGTGGGGTGTGGTGGGCGGTTACTTCCTGGGTAAGGAGAGCGCCACGGTATTCGCCATGGAGCTGGCGCACCTGTTGCTGAACCAGAAGGTGGCGTTCAACTCGCCGGTGTGGTTCAACGTCGGCTGCGACCGGCTGGAGCCTGCAGCCGAAGCACGGAACTGGCACTGGAATGATGACAACGGCATCCAGTTTGAGTCAGTCGGCTATAGCCGGCCGCAGTGCTCCGCTTGCTTCATCAACTCCGTTCAGGACTCGATGGAGAGCATCATGGAGCTGGCTCGGACGGAGGCAATGCTCTTCAAGTTCGGCTCAGGGACGGGAACGAACTTCAGCAGCCTCCGTTCGAGCTTCGAGGGGGTGTCGGGCGGCGGCGTAGCCAGCGGCCCACTCTCCTTCATGAAGGGTCTGGATGCCTTTGCCGGCGTCATCAAGAGCGGCGGCAAGACACGGCGTGCAGCCAAGATGGCCATCCTGAATGTGTCCCATCCGGACATCGTGGACTTCATCGAGTGCAAGCAGAAGGAAGACGCCAAGGCCCAGGCGCTCATGCGCGAGGGTTATGACGGGTCCAGCGGTCCGGATAGCGAGGCTTACTCCTCAGTCTTCTATCAGAACGCCAACAACTCGGTGCGTGTCTCCAATGCCTTCATGTCGGCCGCGGAGCTGAACCAGAACTTCATGACCTACCAGGTCAGGAACGGAAGGGACGCTCGCGAGTACAACGCGGGCGAGATCCTCCACAAGATTGCTGAGGCCACTTGGGCGTGCGGTGATCCGGGCATGCAGTTCGACGACACCATCAATGACTGGCACACCTGCAAGACGAGCGGCCGGATCAACGCTTCGAACCCATGCTCGGAGTACATGTTCCTGGACGACTCCGCCTGCAATCTGGCGTCGTTCAATCTGATGAAGTTCGTGAACCCGGATGGCACGTTCGACATCCCAGGCTTCTCCTACGCTGCGCGTTTGATTACGACCGCGATGGACATTATCGTCGACGCGGCTGGATATCCTACCGAGAGGATTGCCAGAAACTCGCACGACTATCGCCCGTTGGGCCTGGGTTATGCGAACCTGGGCGCTCTCTTGATGTCGATGGGCTTGCCCTACGACTCCGATGAGGGGCGTGACTTCGCGGCGGGGATCACAGCGGTGATGACCGGACAGGCTTACTGGCAGTCTGCGAACATGGCCGAGAGGTGCATGCAGGTTGTTCCTGCTGATCCTGGGCTGACCAAGTCCCTTGGAGGTGCGTTCCCCGGTTTTGAACTCAACCGGGATTCGTTCCTCAAGGTGATCGTGAAGCATCGTGAATCCGTGCGAGCGATCGGTAAATCGATGGGCGCTCTTTCACAGTTGGAGGACCTGGTCGAGGCAGCGCGTGACGCCTGGAATGGCGCCTACGCGGCGGGACGCAGCTACGGCTTCCGCAATGCACAGGTGACCGTGCTTGCGCCTACCGGGACGATCGGCTTCATGATGGACTGCGACACCACCGGTATTGAACCGGAACTGGCGCTGGTCAAGTACAAGAAGCTGGTCGGCGGCGGCGTGTTGAAGATCGTCAACGACACCGTGGAGCAAGCACTTGTCCGGCTGGGTTACACACCGGCCGTTCGCAGCGCCTTGCTGTCCTACATCGACAAGAATGGGACTCTGGAGGATGCTCCGGACTTCAATGTCAACGATCTTCCGGTCTTTGACACTGCATTCAAGTCGCCAAATGGCAGGCGGACGATCCACTATCTGGGTCACGTCAAAATGATGGCCGCTGTGCAGCCGTTCCTGTCAGGAGCGATCTCGAAGACGGTGAACATGCCGAATGAGGCGACGGTCGAAGACATCGCCAATGCCTATTTGGAATCCTGGCGACTGGGTCTGAAGTCCGTTGCGATTTACCGCGACGGATCGAAGTCCAACCAGGTCCTAGTGACCAGCAAGGGGACGAAGACGGAGGAGGAAGACACAATCATTGAGGTCTCCTTTGCCGCTGAGGCCGATCTCAGTGCCCCGCCCAAGTCTGTACGCCACCGCCTTCCTGATACTCGGCCTGCGATGACGCACAAGTTCTCGATTGCTGGCCATGACGGGTATTTGACCGTCGGTCTGTATGAGAACGGGCAGCCTGGCGAGATCTTCATCACCATGGCGAAGGAAGGGTCAACCCTTTCCGGTCTCATGGACTCGTTTGCTCTGGTCTTCTCGATCTCACTGCAGCATGGAGTTCCGCTCGAGACCCTGGTCGCGAAGCTCGCGCACACCGGTTTCGAACCCTCCGGCTGGACGGGCAACCCAGAGATGGGCTACGCCAAATCAATCATGGATTACCTGGCGCGCTGGTTGGAGAAGCGGTTCCTCAAGGCTGAGCAGCATGCGTTGTTCCCGACGAAGCAGGAAGCCACTACATCTGCACCTGGCATGCAATCCATTGCCAAAGGGCTGGCATCCATGGTTGAACTGGGGGATTCTCCCCTCTGTCCTGACTGCGGCGGCATCACCATCCGCAACGGTTCCTGCTATAAGTGCCCGGAGTGCGGCGGCACGACTGGCTGCAGCTAACGAACAGGGAGGGGTGAAGGTGGAAATCCTCGCCCCTCTGAGGAAAAGCAGTGACGTCGAACGAAATCAAGCAAGTTGTGCAGTCGATCGAGCGATCCTTCCAGAAGGCTGTGAGGGTCACTCGCGAGGATGAGGAGGGGAAGGTCTACAAGATCACCCTCCCGTTCATTGACCGGAAGGGCAACCCGTTTTACATCTGGTCCTTCCGCTATCCGCGTAGTCGGAAGATTCAGTTGTCTGACGGCCGGCATTCAACACAGGAGATCGGGACAGAAGGCACGCTGCAGCTGGCTGCCATCAAGAGCCTGGTCAATTCGTACGGCTTGTCCCTGATGGAGGACCTCTCCATCATGGAGATCTCAAACCGCCCACTGACTCAGCGCGTCACGTCATTCCTCCAGACCTTGGTAGCTGTAGACGGTTCATTGAGAATGTGGGAGCTGATGAAAGGGAAGAAAGCAAAGTGATCGAAGCACAACGCAGTATCGCTAAGATGATGGAGTTGTACGAACAGGGTGTGCGCCCGCTGCCGGCCATGTTGACCGACCCGAAGGAGCGCTTGCTCACTGCCAACCTGGTTGTCGAAGAAGCTCTTGAATTTGCTGAAGCCATGGGCTTCAATGCAATAGAAAAGGAAGACGGCTCGATCAAGCTGGTCCCGCACGGCCGCGAGCCTGATCTGATCAATGCCGCCGACGCGATTGGTGACGAGCTGGTCGTCATTCTGGGCGCTGCCAACCGGCTTGGAGTGTCTGCATCGGACGTCTTCGCCGAGGTCAACCGTTCGAATATGAGCAAGACCTGGTCGCACTGCATGAGCTGCGACGCAGAGCTGGATGCGAACGATCGGCACCCTGTAGGGGATCCAACCCTCACTCAGAAGATCTGCCCATCCCTCCTGGGTGGCACCGGCAGCGTCTATGGCGTCGAAGAGCGCCTGCATAAGCGTCCAGAGGACGGCAAAGTGATCAAGCCGCCAACATATTCACCAGCAGACATCAAAGGCATCCTGGAACAGCAGAAGCCGCTCCCCTTTGCAACGGTGCCGTCCAATCAGCCGCACAAGCATCGCTTCCTATGCACTACGGATGAACAGCAGTGCGACATGGAATGCAAGATGGGCCACCAGTGCACCGTATGCCATCGCACGCGGCAAGCTGTGGAACAAGAAGCACTTCTCGACGCCTAACTTCACCCCCTACAGGATTCGCCCGATTCCAATCAGCCTTCGTGCTGGTTATCGTCGACAACTAACAGGACAGAATGTCCGGTAAGGAAAGCAGTATGCACAAAGGCTTCTTCATCACGTTCGAAGGGATCGATGGCGTTGGCAAGTCGACCCAACTCAACATGCTCACGCTTGCACTCTCGGCCCATGGCGACCTCATCAACCATGGCGCCAGCACTCCGATCTACTTCACCAAGGAGCCCGGCGACGGTCGCTTCGGCTCGGCCGTAGGCCCTGGCATTCGCGAGATCATCTTCAAGAAGCCAGGCACCAGGCTACTGGCCCCAGGCGTGGCTGACCTGTTGTTCCTGGCGGATCACGTCCAGAACGTGCATGACGTCCGCAAAGCGCTTGAACGCGGCCAAATCGTCATCTCCGACCGCTATGCCGACTCGCAGTTCGCGTATGCAGCGCACCCGTCCAAGCGGGCGCCGGCATGGGCCTGCCGTTTCTTCGCCGAGCAATACGGGGTGGTTCCCGACCTGACCGTCCTGCTCTTCGCGCGAGGCGATGCAGTCTACGTCCCTGGTCAGGCTGATCCGGTGGAAGACGTCGGTTGGGCACTCGAACGTGCCAACGCGCGCCGTGGCGCCGAGGCCGGCAAGCAAGACGGTAAGGCCTGGAACGACGTGGAGGCTCAGCGGGCGATCCAGAATGCCTACTTTATGGCACTCCGTGACCAGCACCGCACCAGGATCATCGATGTCAAGAAGACTTCGACGCCTGAGGAGATTCATGCCCGGATATTGGATGAGGTCACCCTGGCGCTGACCTCCCACAACAGCGGCAAGCAGTTTAACCTCCCGCTGGTGGAGACCTTCGTCGAGGCTGCCTAATGGCCCGGAAGAACTCAAGGGTGTTCGAGCCGGTATCGACGCCCCTTGAGGACGATATACCGGTCAATTACAAGCTGATCGGAACAGCGGACTGGTTCGCTTCTTCATTCGAGCCTGGCGCTGTCGACCCAAAGCAGTGCATCGTGATCTCTGATCGCGGCGACCTGGCGGAATCAAAGCGCTGGGCCGCCGTGCAGAAGATTCTCGGGGTAGATACCGAAACCACCTGCACCGTCCTGAAGAAGGACAGGGGCTACGGGATGAATCCCGTGAACGATGGCACCCGCTTGGTCATCCTGCAGATCGGCACAGAAGATCTGGTGCTGATCATCGATCCGGCCTTGGCCGAGGAGTTCAAGGAGATCCTGGAGGGCACCAAGAACTTGAAGATCCTGCAGAACGCTCTGTATGACTTCAAGTGGCTGTTCACCAAGAACAAGATCCACCTCAACCGGGTCTACGACACCATGCTCGCCGAGCAAGTCCTGACGGCCGGCATGATGGGGATCCGAGTGGCTCTGGCGGACATCGTCCGGAAATACGACCCCTTTTATTTGATCTCGAAGGCTGTCCGCAGCAAGTTCATTGAGCTGCGGGGCGGCCGGATGGATCGGGAGATGCTCTACTACGCAGCCCGGGATATCACTCTGATGTTTCCGGTGATGCGAGCGCAGATGGAAGAGCTGAAGACCAAGAAGCTTGAACCCACCGCCGCTCTGGAATTCAAGTGCATTCCCTGCACAGCAGAGATGGAACTGGGCGGGGTCTTCCTGAAGACCGACAAGCTCGAGCTGTTGATCCAGTACTGGCTGGAGAAACAGGCCGACATGGAGAAAGAGATTCTATCGCTTTACAGCGCGGAGCTTCAAAACCGGGGTCTTGGCGCCAACTTCCTGATCCCCGAACTGTCCGAGGTCTTTGACCTGAAGTCGACTGCTCAGAAGTTGGAAGCTCTGCGCATGCTGGGATTCCAACTGGACGACACTAAGCGCGCCACGCTGCTTGAGATCGATCACCCGATCGCCAAGCTTCTGGGCGAGTACTCGAATGTCACTAAGTGGACGTCGACATACGGCGAAAACATGCGGGAGAAGATCAACGAATTCACAGGCATGTGGCACCCGCGCTTCGCGCAGATGGGATCCGGAGAGATGGAGGCTGCCTCTGGGCGAGACTCCACCACGACGACGGCTACGGGCCGGTTTGTTTCGGATGCTCAGCAGTTTCCTCGCAAGCAGGAACGTTACGCCCTCGAGAAGGATGAGTTCCGGACGCAGCAGGTTCAGCTCTACTTCGCCAACCAGATTGCAGACGCCGTGGCACTCGCCAAGGCTGGAAAGGAAGAAGCAGCATGAAGAGTCAAGGAAAGATTCACCCCAGTATCAGGTTCAAGCTCTCGGAGGTAGAAGACGAAGATCTGCGCTCGAAACTCGAGATGAAATATGTTGAGCTCGAAGTTCACAAGCGCACGCAGGTCCAGAGCATCCGGGCTGCGATGAGAGCACAGGCCTTGGCAGCCAAAGCTTTGGCCGAGACGCAGCTGGCCGAGCTGGACTTCATCATCGATGCCAGCGAGGCATTCGATCTGATCACCACGGAGCCGAACTGGATCACCCGGCGCAGCAAGGAAGGCGCCGTCATCCTCGAGTGCCTGCTGACCCAGAACGAGATGCAGGACATTGCTCGGGCCCAGGTCAAGCATGTCAAGGAACAAGTTCAGGAACAGACCCCGAACGATGACGACGGCGACAACGGTCCTGGCATGTTCGAGGACTAGCCTGTGCAAGTTGGTGAAGCCGTAAAGGTCGCAGATCAAGGCGGAATAGAGGTCTTCGGTACCTATCTCGGGGAGTTTGAGGGTCGAGAGTGGTACTGGGACCTCGAATCCAACGAAGCGTTCTGGAGAGTCCCGGACATTCGAGAGTGCATCGCGGCCCCGCCGGGCTACAAGGTACTCTCCGCGGACTATAGCCAGATCGAAGTGAAGTTGATGGCTCGCCTGTCAGGCGATCCGGTGCTGATTGCCGCCATCAACTCCAAGAAGGACATTCACTGCTACAACGCCACCGAAGTCTTCGGACAGCGTCTCGGATTCACGTACGAGGACATCTGGGAAGCGACCCAGAGCGAGAATGCCAAGAAGCATCCGCGGCACAAGGAGCTGAAGACCCTCCGCAGCAACATCAAGACCGTCACGTTCGGCGTGCCTTATGGCGCTAGCGCAAAGCGGGTCGCCTTGATGACCGGCATGACTGACGAAAAGGCGCAGGAGTTCATCGATGCGTTCTTCGCCAAATTCTCGGTTCTGAAGGCATGGCTGGAGGGCCAGGGCAACCAGGCTCTGATGTTTGGATGGACGGCGACTCCGAACGGTCGCCGGCGCTTCTACACGATGCCTCCGAACGGGGATCCAGATTACGACGGAGAGATCGCACAGATCCGACGCTGGGCGGGCAACCATCCGATCCAGGCAGCCAACGCCGACATGCTGAAGATGGCCATTCGTTTGATCTACGAGCGGATACGTGGCGGCAATGTCACCGGACCGAAGCTCTATGATGCGCGCCTGTGCCTGGTAGTTCATGACGAAGTGGTCATGATCTGCAAGGAGGAAGACGTACCGGCTGTGTCAGAGATCATGCACTCTGCGATGACAGACGCGTATTTGTTCATTATTCCCGACGTCTGGAATGAGATTGTCGTTGTCTGCGAGGACATCTGGGAGAAGGTCTAACGGTGACTAAACGAGATCTGGTCAAAGCACTCTCTTCGAATGAACGCAAGGAAAGTGGATCGTCCTGGCAACGGGAAGGGCTCACTTACAAGCAGCTCGAAAAGATCGTGGATGTTGTCTTTGGCTCAATCGCTGGAGCGCTTAGAAGGGGAGAGATGGTCTATTTGCCGCTTGGCACCCTCGAAGTGATCGATCAACCGAGACGCCCCGTACGGGGATGGTTCTTGGATCGAGTGAGGGTGACCTACAAGCGACGGAGGGTCATCAAGTTCACACCAGGAGAGTTCGACTGTGAATAAAGGCGGCATGGACAAGAATCCCTTCGGAGGAGCAACCCGATTGGATCGCATTGATTTCAGGGAGTTTGCCAGTGGTACGGATAGCCCGGTCAAACTGTTGTACCTAACGGTTATTTCGGATGCCGCCTCTCATTTTCTGTTCTTTGGACTGGCGAAGAATGGAACCGTACCGGATGACTTTTGGTACGCCAGTGAGTATTTCTTTACATGCAAGAGCGACTGTCCAGAGACCTGGGAACATGCTCGGTTTATGCGCCATGCCTATGTCGACGACAAAACAGGCAAGCGTGTGTCGACCGTCCTGATGCTCACAGATGATGAGTTGAAGCAGGGCTGCTTCGACAAACATTACGAACTGGCGGAGTTGGATCGGGAGATGCCGATCGAACAGTTTCGTGAATGGCTCCGTATCCGCCGGGAAGAACTGCTCAACGGGAACCGTGAGCAGGTCAACGCCTACATCGATCTCCTGCAGCAGACAGCTCTGAAGGAAGTCTTCGGAGGGCAGCAAGTGCCCTTCAAGCTGACTGCAGCTGATCGCTTCCAGGTGCTCGCTCGTCCGGAATCGCCCGAACAGATCGCTGAGCTGGTCTACTACGCGCCGCAGTACATGCGTACGCAATGCCGCAAGCGGTTTGTGAGCCGCACCCGTAGGGGTCCAACCATTACTTTGCCGCGTCCGCGCGCTGTCATGGCCCAAACCGGCCAGATACCGTTCCTGTTGACGTAGGCCCGAGGTTCGAATGTCCATTCTCAAAAGCTTGGCGGTGGTCTTCGCCGTCGTAGTCATCGCTGTGCTCATTGACAGCGGATTTCTCTATCACCAGGCCCTGACTGGACGGAAACTTCCGTTCAAGCTGGGCCTCTTTCCCCGCGTTGGAGGAGAACTTACGTGATCAAGCGCCCGCGGCCACAGCTGGGGCAGATTCCATTCGAGCTCCCGGCCGTACGGGACTTCTCGAAGCCTTCTGTCCTTCTCCACAAGAACGGCAGATACCTACTATTCAAACCCCAGACTCCCCTTGCAGCTGCCATCCTGAGCGACTTGATGGATCGTGTCAAGGACGTGCCGGAGATGCGCAAGGGTGAGTTCTGGAACATCAACTACCAGGGTGAAAAGGTCGTCGTCAAGGATTGGAAGAAGATCGAAATCTGGCGTCACCTGGCTGGAAACATCAGCAGGCACCCGCTTTGCCAGCTGCTGCAGAAGAATGGCGTCGAGATCGGGGTTGTTCCGACCCTCGCCGGTTACATCAAGAAAGAGTATCGGCGCTTTGAAGTAGAGAACACCGCTTTTCCGGTCCCGGCTGCCAGTGGTTCCGCCAGCCTCTTCGATCGTTGCAGTGTGGGCACAAACCTGCGCTGCGTCAAGAACTTCGAGGATGGAACCAGCGGTGCGACCATCTTCAAGGAAGGTCAGCACTACATGGTGGTTGCCTCGGGCGGAAATGGTCTCGAGACGGTGGCCATCAGCCGCACTCCCATCACATCCGGCGCTGAGATCAGTTCCAATATGGATGTCTGGGAGTGGTCGGAGTTCACGTCTCCGTTGGAGGAGTACTTCGACGACTCGGAAGATGCAGACCTCGGGCTCACCGTCGCCGAAGCATATCCGGATCGCGTTGCCCGGATGCGCAAGCAGATCGATGACCTTGGGTTCGATCTCTTCGAACACGTCAAGATCGATGCGGCTATGGAGGCGCTCAAGCGCAGCACCGTGAATGGCAAGCTCATGAGGATGGGAAAAACCGCTGAGGCCATCACAGTGGCAACGCTGCGCGGCTCCAAGAAGATCGCAGTTTTAGGATCGAAGAACGTCTGCATCACCTGGAAGAAGGAGCTCAACCGGCTTGGCATCACCGACTATGTGATGGTCAACCGTTTGGCGGACCTGGAGAAACCGGCACGATTCTACTTAATGCGCTACGGGTGGATCCGTGGGCAGAGCGATCCCACAGACAATGAGCGGTATGACCGGATCAATTACCTGCGTGCAGGCGAACGATCGCACCAGGTCAAGACTCCTGGCACGAACAAGTCAGTTAACGCCAAGTACTCGGTTTTGAATCACCACCCTTGTCCACATTGCGGCGCGGCTATGGTACGGCCGCTTCTGAGGCGAGACTCCACAGGCAAGGTCTACCGGATTGACTGGACGCCGCTGTACGGGTACATGTGCCGGAACAAGAAATGCACCTGGACGACGGACAACCGGAAGAAGAAGGGCGCTGCCTGGTGTGCCAAGGGCAACACGCTGGTCCACCACAAGGGCGGCACCTACATCGACTGGGGCCTGGCAGCCCACGCCAACTGCACCCACGAGAACATCCGCGGTCGGCAGTGCATGGACTGTAAGGAGACGGACGGGATCTGGGTTCCCCAGGTCACGAAGCGCTTCAAGAAGAAGTTCACTGCCATCATTCCGGACGAAGTCCACAATATGAAGGATCCCAACACCCTGACCTACCGGTCTGTGACGCGCATGCGTGCACGGCTCAAGTATGCAGCTACCGGAACCTTCATCTCCAATGGACCGACGGACGCCTACTGGATATTCCACTGGATGTTCGGTGGCGCAAGCAATGCGTTTCCGTATCACCAGACCAAGGGGCAGAAGGAGTTCGAGGAAAGATTCTGCGAGTACGCCACGCTTGAGAAGCCTGCCGGCATCGATGAAGAGACCGGCGAGGTGCTCAAGAAGACCGTTCGTAAGCGGCTACCGTTCCTCAAGAATCCGTCGGACTGGTGGAAGTTCATCTCACCGAAGTTTCTGCGCCGAAACTACAACGACCCGCTCTACGAACAGTCGCTGGCCGACGCTGGAATGTTCAAGCCCGAGATCAACGTCCAGAAGCTGGTATGCCCGATGACGCCTCAGCAGATCAAGCTGATGCTGTCGGCGCTGCGCAACTTCAAGGACATCTATGAGAAGCACAAGCTTGAAGCATCGATGAAGAACCGCGAGGTGAACAAGGCATTCGTCATCTCTCAGATGAGCACCATGTGCACCATCGCTACGGTTCCGGAAGCGATCAACGCCAAGCTAGGCGTGCTGGCGTACGAGGGTCCTTCGGGCGGCGGGAAGATGTACAACATCACAACCCTGGCACGCAACCGCGTGATAGGTGGTGGCAAAGTACTGATCCTGTCCGACTATGTGGACATGCAGAAGGCCCTGGAGAAGGCGCTTACCGACCTGGGCCTGGGCGTGATCCGGTTCAGGACCAACTTCAACACGGAACAACGTGAAGATGCCCTGGACCGGTTTGCCAATGACCCTGATGTCACCATCATGGTTGCCGGCACGCGCGCAGTCTCCGAGAGTCTCGACTTCTCGGCTGCTGACACCTGCATCTGCTGCGATCTGCTCTGGGCGCCTGCATTCCAACAGCAGGCTTGGAGCCGTATCCTGCAGGCCATCAAGAGGCAGAGGATCTGTGATATCTTCCTCGTTCTCTCGGCCAATTCGATCGACGAACACAAGTACGACACCTTCTACGCCAAGCTGGTGGCCAGCGAGCAGTCTCAGGACCGCCGTGTGGTCAGCAAAAAAGCGATGATGGTGGACATCAAGTGGTTCGCCGACCGGGTGATCGAAGAAGAGGCTAATCTCTCGCTGCAGATCCGGGACCTCGGCATCAATGAGGACAGCTTTATGCTTCCGGAGATGGAAACCAGCTTCGTCGAAGCACGCATGGTCTAAACCGCCGAACTAAAGGGAAACAGGGGGATGGCCTAAGGGCTCTCCCTCATTGTTTTCTTCGGCAGAATTCATAGGATAACCACATGATCCAACTGGTTGACCGGGGTCTGGATGACAGCATCATCCGGTTCACTCCGAGGCACGCTTACCGTAAGCTGGGTCCCATCGAATGTGACTTGGTGCATGGGCATTTCTGCCCATGGTGCAACAACGTGATTCAAGCGTTGTACTATACCGACAAACCGATTGACCTATCCAAGTACGAAGAGACCCGAGTCATCTCCCAGGGGGAGAAGAACGAAGGCGAGTTGCTCAAGATCGTTCCCAACTGGGAAGACGATGGCAACTACAAGGTCCAGACCTTCCGAACGCCGCAGGGCAACGCGCAGAAGATCGTACTGAAGAACCACGTGATCAACTGGGCAGGCACCGCAGCCGGTAACAGTGACAACTTCTTCGAGGTCGGGGAACGATGCTGCATCTACACCTGTCTGATCCCGCTCACAGAAGAGACCGCCATGCGGGAGTTTTCCATGGTTGCCGGCTTCAGCCTTACCGTTGGGAATAGGTATGAACAGGTCGAACCGCCCATGGCCTTCGTGGCGGAGTGGTTCAAGAACGCTAACACCTGGGATACCAAGGAAACTCGTACACTCCCGGCCATCGGCAGGTCACCCCTCGCATTCCTCATGAAGCGAAAAGCACTGAAGGATCAGTTCCAGTACGTGGCCTCGAAGCTGT
Source organism: Occallatibacter sp. (assembly GCA_050014655.1). GTDB lineage: Bacteria > Acidobacteriota > Terriglobia > Terriglobales > Acidobacteriaceae > Telmatobacter. The sequence goes on from JBEKCX010000612.1 coordinate 37,881, forward strand.
ACCAGGCCTGGGACACGCGTGCAGAAGAAGAGAAGGTGGCTCGTGAACTACAGGTTCAAAGCGCGGGCGCACTAGCGGAGTTCCTGGATGCCCCAGATGAATCAAGACTCTGAAGGAGCAAGGATTAGAGTGAAGGATCAAGCATTCGTAAATCAGGAAGTCATCGACGGAGCCGATCTCGATCCAGGGGATCTGCGCTGCCCGCGATGCCACAGGAATACCTTCGTGGTGTCCGGCCAGGCGCAGATGGCGCAGAGAGAGGTCTGGGAACAGGGTGAAGTAGTAGATCGGCAAAGCGATCCGGCGCAGGGTGGTTCGTTCGACATCGAGCGCATGGATTGCCTCCACTGCAACAAGACCTATCTGATTCGCAGCCCGGAACTGTTCCGATTGGAACGAGAAAACCTCATCCTGCAAAACAAGAATCGGGACCTTCAGCGCGAGCTGATCGACCGCGGCGGTACGCCCAGCGGGTCTGGTGCAGACCCGGGCTACGTGCACTAACGAGGAATTCACATGCGTTCAGCAGCAGACATCATCACCGTCCAGGCGACGGTGACAAGACGACTGTCCATCGATCTGGAACGACTGGAGAAAGACCCGGTCTGGAACCAGATCCTCGAGCAGGGTCAAACCGAACCGACGCCGGTCTCTCTTGAAGAGGCGATGAAACGGTATCTCCAGTACTACATCGTGCGCGATCAGTTCCCGCACCAAACCCCGTGCACCAATGGCCCGGGTGACATCGATTTCTACCTTTTGGAGGTGAAATGGCCTCAGTAACTGAGACGAAAGTGCCAGACTTTGTGGCATCCATCAACAACGACTACCGTTCGCAGATCGCACACGTGTTCATTCTGCACGGCAACATCTACGACTACTGCGACAACACGGGGCGCGACCTGACCGTGAAACAAGTCTTTGGCACTGCATACGACGACAACCTGCAGAAGGACGTATCCAGCGAAGCCGCGCTCGACAAGACCGCGCCCGGCCTCCAGACCTCAGACTCCAAGGGAGTGAAAGTCACCCGCATCCTGGCGACCTACAACATCAGCCAGGGCCTGGACTTCCCCCATCCTGTAAGCGCCAAGGCCATCCAGACCATGATGAAGGATGCCCTAGGCGAGATCGTCACCGACAAGTTCATGAAGCCGGTGAGCCTCGGCAAGCTGATCGAGTTCATGAACCTATGGTTCGCGATCTCGAAGGAGCGCGCCAAGACCAACAAGAAGAACCGGGAGGAGGGCAAGCCCCTTCAGCCCGAGCTCCTGGTGACCTGGCTATTGCAGGACGCCGATACCATCGTGCCGAACGGGGACATCTCTCAAATCGGCCCCGACCGCAACCCAATCGTTTCCATCCGCGAGTGGGCGCAGGACGAATGGCTGGCCCTCCGCAACCGGATCATCCTGATGACCGAGCACGCGATCGACCTGCATACGTCGATCCGGAGCGAGATCACCTCGACGCACATAATCCGTAAGCCCAACCTGAGCGACCGCCGGAGCTACATCACCGGCTTTGACGAGACGGTCAAGAAGCGCGCGCAGGCCTCGAAGACCGGCAAGCTGGTCATCTCCGAGAACAACTCCGTCACGGGTATCAACTGGGCGCCTGACTTCGACGCAGAGCAGTGCGCGATTCAGTCGGCTGGCATGAACCGGAAACAGCTCAAGGACGTGTTCCTGAAGTCCTGGATGAGCGAAACTCCTGTGGACTACACCGGGATCCTCCAGCGCAAGCAGAAGGCCCTGCGTGAGGAGTATCAGGGCATGCTGGACTTCAAAGAGCCGACGTTCGGCTTCGAGGAGATCGGTGGCCACGATCACTTCAAGGAATACTGCCGGCGCCGGATCATCATTCCGCTGCAGGAGCGGGACGTCAAGACCTGCTCGCGCGGCGCTTTGATGACCGGCCCGCCCGGCACTGGGAAGAGCATGCTGGCGATGGCGCTTGCCAAAGAAGCTAAGATGAACTTCATGACCGTTGACCTGGGCAAGGTGTTTGCCGGACTGGTGGGCGAGAGTCTCCACGGCGACCAAGAGATTTACTTCTGTGACAAGTTTGGCCGCCAGGTAGAGCGGAAGACAATCCGCGACGCCTATAAGAACGGTCATCTTCCTTGCACGATCGCTATGTCAAAATACGGCGGGTATCTTATCAAGGAAGTTCCCGACGTTATCCGGCACGACCGGAAAGAGAAGTTTGTCAAGATCGTTACCAAACACGGCAAGGAAGTAATTGTCACTGAAGGACATTCTGTATTTACCAGAGCGGCAAGGAAATCCCGTTTTGGCGAAACAGGAGCAGATGACAGTGGTTATCTTACAACGACTGTAGCGGGAGATCTAAAACCAGGGATGCCTCTCGCGACTCTCGGCTATTGGATTGGGCCCGGCCGCGGTGACCCTAGACGCCAGCTGCGTGAAATCCAAACAGATAATCTGAACGTCCGTTTGACTCCATCCTTAATGGAATTGATTGGCTTCTGGCTGGGCGACGGGTCAAAGCACGGAGGAAAACTCCGGCTAAGTTTGGGGCCTGACGATCAGCAGCTCGTTGAGCGCCTAAAGAAGTTTGGAGATGTATCGATTGATCCTGACCCCCGCAGCGATGGCTTCGGGGCAACCCTCGCGCCGGATGCTATCTACGCAATCCTTGTAGAACTAGGCGCTGCTGGAAAACACTCAAGTGCATACAATAAGCGAGTTCCGGCTTGGGTCTTTGGAACCAGCGATGAGTGTGTGTCTGCGCTACTCCGCGGCTACTTTTCGACCGACGGTTGCTTCAGTGGACACAATCTGGAATCGAGTTCAGCCAACTCGTTCTTGTCAGAGGATGTCTCGCTCCTTCTAGCAAGGTTCGGTGTTGTTCCCTACCTGGATTGGAAGTACGAGGAAAAAGGTCATAGGTATCACCGCAGATTGACAGTGTCAAAAGGCGCTGACCTAGCGGTATTTCATTCGCAGATCGGCTTCGTCCAGGATCACAAGCAGAAGGCGTTGAGTGACTACCTGGCTAAAATAGGCGAGTCGATTACCAGCAGAGGAAAGGGGAAACACAAGAATCGCTATTCCGTCCGCTGGGATGAAGTTGTCAGTGTCAGCGAGTTCAAGTCCGATGATCCTTATAGCTACGATTTATGTGTTCCAGGACCTCAGAACTTTGTTTCAAACGGTATTGTTCTTCACAATACCGAGAAGAACATGCGCAAGCTGCTCGAGGCCATTGAGGCCGCGGCGCCCTGCATCGTGTTCATCGACGAGATCGACTCGGTGCTGTCCGCTGGAAGGAAGAGCGGCGGCGACTCCGGTACTTCGGGGCGCGTCTTCAACAGCTTCATGACCTTCCTGTCCGATCCTGGACGTGTCGGCCGCATCGTGGTGCTGGCTGCCTCGAACCGGCCGGACCTGCTGGACAAGGCTCTGATTCGGCCTGGGCGTTTCGACGCCAAGATCCCGATCCTGCCGCCTGCGGCCTGCGATGTCAATGGCCGGAAGCAGATCCTCAAGGCGCTCACCGTCAAGAACAAGGTGAAGTTCGCCAAGGAACTGGAAGGCACGATGAAGAACCCAGACGACGGCTTGGGCCGGCTTCTGCTCGATAAGGAGCGGATCTGGACCGGTGCGGAGATCGAGGACCTGATTCGGGAAGCGATGTCGTCCGCTGCGTTCTCTGGCCGCAAGACCGAGGACGGCAAGAAGGACTACACCATCACGAAGGCAGACTGGAACTACGCAATGGATGTCATCCTGCCGAATACAGGCGACATCGAGTATCAGACCAAGCTGGCGCTGCTGTATGTGAACAACCTGAGCTACTGCCCAGTCGATTGGCAAGAGCAAGCGAAGGATAAGTCAGCCATTCGCACCGAACTCGGTCTGGACAACGAGCAATACCAAGAGGCCGCGTAAACCACACAAACAGTACAGGTCCAGTTGCGGGCATGGCTTTGGCTCGCAACCGGACGCTATGTACGGTAAGGAATCATGTCACGCTTCTCTATATTTGAGCATATCGATCTCGCCATCATCAGTGACGAGTCGTCCACGGTAAAGGCTTCGAAGTCGCCTTCCGCGTGGCCTTCTGAGGCCTCTGCGATCCGGGTCGACAAGTCGTTCTACAACATCTACGGGACCTGCCTGCGCAAGGCATTCTACCGTATGATCGGCTGGCCCAAGAAGGAAGAAACCAGCGCCGAAGGCCCATGGAAGTGGGTCATTGGACGGGCTGTCGAAAACAAAGTGACCGATCTCTGCGTCCTCGCGCAGGCCGGCGACAACAACGAGTCCCTGTATGTCGCGAACGGTGTCAAGCACTACATCCGTGACCTCTACCTCTCGATCGAAATGGATATCATCGTCCGCGACCCCGCAACCAACCGCGGCTGGATTCTCGAATGCAAGAGCTACGACGGATACTTTGCGGAGAAGCAGATCGAGACGGAGATGAAACCCAAGGAAGAGAATCTCATCCAATTGTGCATCTACCTTTGGGCAGCTCGCACGGGGAAAGGCCTCAAGGAGATCATCCATAAATCCCTTGATGACCGTGCCAAGCTGGATGCCCTGGGCAAGCCCCACCGCAACCGGGCTGAGGCCAACCTCGACATCCTCGACAAGATGGATGATGGCCCGCTGGGCGCCAAGCTCATCTACATCTCCCGCGGCACTTGCAACCGCACCGAATTCGACGTCGAGATCATGCAGGACCACGATGGGTTCCACTACCCCATGGTCAACGGCATGCCCTACCGGATCTTCACCGTCGAATCGATTTACGACCGCTTTGTCACGCTGCAAAGCTACTGGTTCCGCGCGCGCCAGCAGGCTTATGAGATCCTGTCCGACCAAGGAGTGCTTGCGCCACCAACACTCAACCTGCTGATGACCCGCGGTGACGTTCCCGAAGACATGACGGTCTATCGGGACCTGACCAAGCAGGAATGGACCACTGAAAAGGCCTACCTCGAGCAGTTGGAAGAGACGGTCAGGACCCTTCATGATGAGTACTTTCCGCCGCCAGAGTACGAGTACTCCTACTCTGCCGACCGCATCAAGCGGATGGGCGCTGCCAAGCTGATCGGCAAGACCAAGCTGAAGGAGTGGAACGACGGCAAGATCAATCGTCTCGGCGACTGGCAGTGCAGCTACTGCCCCTTCGCAGCGACAGGGTGCGTGGCACGGCAGCGGCCGGACCTTGCGTATCAGCTGTATGACATCTCCAACCTTCCCGACAACGTGGAAGTTCAGATCGGCGCTTAGACCAGGGAGACAGGAATTGGCAGTCAGTTCAATTGCAGAAATCATTGCGATCACTTCGGAGCAGAAGTTGATTGAAGAGATGGCCCTCTTTGAGAAGGCCCTCGACAAACGGGTCGAACCGATCGAGAAACTCCTTCAGATCGACGTCCGCGCGCAGTCTGACAACGAGGTCAGCGTCGAGGACCACATGACCGCGGTTGAATCCAAGCGGCAGAGTGCGGTGCGCTACCACGCGCTAGCAGCCTGCTTCCTGGAGCACGCGAAGAGCCCCTACTTCCGCCTGAAGAAGGGTAACGGGGTCAGCGAGGACGACCGCCGGAGCAAAGAGAAGATGCTCGTCGCACCGTTCGAGGGTCTTTCGGTTCGCACCGAGGGTCTCATCAAGTCAATCGATTCAAGGACCAACCTGTGCAAAGTCTTGCTCCGGCTGGTCGACGAACGTGTCAACGGACAGCGATGAACTGGATATGCGGGCGTCGTTATGGCAAGCAGTAAACAGACAAGGAGCAGCGAAGGAATGGCCCCAACCAAGAAGACTGGCGCGAAGAAAACCGGGAAGAAGACGAAGGTAGTTGAAGCGCCGAAGACGCTCGAAGCAGCGTTTGAGGATCAGCTGGCCAAGGTCGGTCTGGCAACTGCACTTAGAGTGGCAGACACGTATGACAACAACTACGAGGTTGTGACGTCCGGCTGGCCCGGCGTTGACCGCATGATCAGCGAGTTCAAGGAGCTGCAGGGCATTCCCAAAGAATGCCACATGGAGATCTTCTCTGAAGTCGAACACGTCGGCAAGACCTCGTTCACCCTGGCGATTGGAGTGACCTGGCAGAAGCTGGGGTATCGCGTTGGCATCATTGACATCGAACCGTCGATTACGCTCGCGTATCTGAAGCAGTTGGGCTACATCACCGACAAGAAAGAGGCTGAGAAGCTCGGTCTGTATGCTGTTCGGCTCCTCCAGCCGCAAGTCAAAGCCGAAGAGTGCGAAACCGATATGGTGTATGTGGACAAGGTCCTCGACACTGTTTCAGTTGCCTCCAACTACTTCGACTTTCTGATCATCGACTCAGTTGACGCGCTGGTGTCGGAAGCGGACGCAGCCAAGACCACCACTGAGAATGCCCAGATGGGCGGCGTCTCGAAGCAGATCAAGGCGTTCTTTCGGAAGAACAATAAGCGGAGGGCAACCTGCGCATTTATCAATCACATGTCGCAAGGCTTGGGCCAGTATGCGAAGCCCTACACCACAGGTGGCAAGGCGCTCCCGCGGTATAGCACTCTGCGTTTCCGGATTGACCGTGTGGACTTCATCCGCCCCAACGATGACGCCGATCCGATTGGATTCGTGAGTAAGATCAGCCTGGTGAAGAACCGGCTGGGTCCGATTGGACGCACGACGCTCCTCTACTACATCTTCGGAGAGGGTTTCTCAGTCGATTACGACTACTTCCTGACGGCCAAGAAGCTGGGCATCATCAATGCCAAAGGCGCCTGGGTCTACTACGGCAAGGATAAGGACGATTCGAAGCTCACCGTTCAGGGCATTCACAACATGTACATGACCCTGAAGAATGAGCGCCGGGATCTCTTTGATGAGATCAAAGCGTTGATCGACGGAGAATCACTCCATCCGGATGTTCTTGATGAGGAAGTCTCCGACGAAGACGTACTCGATGGCATGGAAGTCGAAGACGACGACGAGGATACGTCGGCGGACAAACCACAGGTCTCGGCGATCGCAGCATAAGGAACTGACATGGAAGTACTGCAGATCCTACCGTGCGCCGAAGGGCCGCGGTGTCAGAACTCCGTGGAACGTGCAGGATTCGGTTCGGGGAAGTGTGGTATTTGCCGCCTTTCCCCGGACGGGACCCCGTCCCTGATGTCCTTCTGGAAACCTGATGTTCCAGGCACGAAACATCCAGGCGTCATTGCTGAGAAAAAGAAGGCCAAGAAGGACCGGGAAGCTGTCTTGAAGACGAAGAAGCTGACCGCTGACAAGGGCAAGCGCAAAGTATTGAAGCTGGCCGTCAGGGCAGAGAAGCAGACCGAACGCCAGCTGATCCATGCAACGAAGAACTCCGGCCGCAGCAACAAGGACGGAGATCACATCGCCTGCGGTGAGATCACACTCGACACCAAGCTTCAATCAAAGCGGACGAACCCGGTGATCCTGCTGCACGAGCTGGTGAAGGTGGGTGAAGATGCTCGACGGGCGGGGAACTGGATGGGTGCCCTGGTCCTCCGCAACATGAACGGCATTGGTGTGGTCGCCATAGCCGAAGCAGACTTTGCTCGGCTGGTCCAGCGCATTCAATAGAAAGGTTGACCATAAAGAATCCACTAAAGAAGCTGTCCAAGAAGGAGCTGCGAGAGCTACTGAATCATGTTTTGCATGATGCAGTCTCCAGCCAGTACTTTGGTGAGGCTCACAAACACCGGGCCCATCTTTGGGACATCACCAATCGGATCGACCCCGAGATCGCCAAACTGATCGGCGAAGGCGAAGAGTCGAAAGCATTCAATATCACTGCCAAGAGAATTGGCCTGCAGTAATCGACGCCGCGCGCGACAAGGATCTATGAGCACACTCACACAGTTCGACGCAGTCCGGGAAGAGATCAAAGGATTCCTTCCCCAGTACCTGGCCAAATTCGGAATCGATGCGCGGGACAAGAAGTGGTTCACTTGCCTGAACCCGCTTCACCAGGACCGGCATCCGAGCTGCGGGGTCGTCCCAGGCTCCCATGTATTCCACTGCTTCTCCTGCGGGTTCACCGGCGACATCTTTGACGCCGCGAACGCGAAAGAGAACAAGCCGCTGTCTGGCCGCGGCTTTATCACCGACAACCTGATGTACCTGGCCAAGACCTTCGGCGTCAACATGCCGGAGCTGGACCTTAGCGACGATGAGTTGTTCCTCATCGAGGTGCGGCGCGCCTATGCTCAAGCCGCGCGGATCATTACCCAGCAACCGGAGGAGCGGTCCGAGCTGATCGCGGCCAAGATCAAGAACTACATGTGGCCTGAAGAGATCATCCAGAAGATCGGCATCGGCTCCGTCAAGAGCTTCGCCGACTACTGGAAGCGAATGACCGAAGACCATGGCCATTCGCCGGACCTCCTGAAGAAGGTCAACCTGGATGCCAAGGGGATATTCAACGAGAAGTGCCTGATCTACACCATCCGGGACGAGCATGGCTCGCCGATCGCTTTCTCCGCGCGCAACCTCAAGTATGAGTCGGAGAAGGAGACCTACGAGCAGAAGAGGGCCAAGATCGAGGCCCGCACTGACCTCGATGAGCTGCAGAAGAAGGAAGAGGTCGAAAAGCTCTGGGTCCCGCGCAAGTACATCAATACCGCGGAGACGATCCTCTTCCAGAAACGCTGCGTCCTGTTCAACTTCGACCAGGCCAAGAAGTCGTCCAACAAGAGCATCGT
>JBEKCX010000613.1:0-14776 GCA_050014655.1 Occallatibacter sp.
GTCCCCAAGGCTCTTCCGCCATCAGGAGTTCCACTGAGGAGGGCTTTTTCTCTTTCTTTGCTGCCCGGTAAAGCATGGCGACTACGTCGTCCAGGCGTTCCAGCGGAATGTCGATCTGGCACCGGCCGCTGCGATCGATGGAGTTGATCGGGTTGATCGAAATCACCTGATCGTTTGCAGAGAGGCAGGCTGCAAGTCCACACAGATAACCCCAGCCGTTCCGGCCCAGGTACATGTGCTTGTCGTTCTTGGGAAATCGGAGTGTTTCTAACATGGTTTCCTTTGAAGTGATTGGAGCGGGCTGCGGGGCTCGAACCCGCGACCTCAACCTTGGCAAGGTTGCGCTCCACCACTGAGCTAAGCCCGCTTATTTCACTGGAGCATTGTGTTGTCCCGGAGGGTGACAGAAGCCACAGTCAAGACAAAGTTCGCCGCCCGCACAGATGATGCCGGTGCCGTTGCTTGGCGCCTCTTCGTCTTCCAGTTCATCGCCTTCTTCAACGTCTTCGGTCTCGCCGGCCATGATGTTGTTGATGGTCAGGTGGCCGGCCAAGTACACATTGCAGTAGTCGACACTGGGCTCCAAAGCTTCGCCTTCGATCGTGTCGATCGCAGCCAACTGGCTGTTGGCCTTCTCGACGGCTTCCTTGCGCGTATGCGCCTGTAGCTGGATGACCATCCCGATACTGCCACGGCTGGAGTTTCCAGCCTCGAGTTTGTACCATTTCAATTTCCTGGGCATTTGAACCTCACGATGTTGGAGCGGGGAACGGGGATCGAACCCGCGACATTCGGTTTGGAAGACCGAAGCTCTACCACTGAGCTACCCCCGCTTTGCTGTCGCATCTGCGCAGCGATTGCTTCGACATGGTTCCAGAAGGCCAAGCCTTCTGGTGTCGATTTGATCTTGACGATGGCCATCAGATGACCTCTTCAGCAAAGTGAATCTGGTATGGCTGTTTCAGGTCTCGTGGATAGAGAAAGACACAGTGCGCGCCAAGTGCTCCTAGGTAGCAAAAGTCACCTGATGCTTTGCCTTGCTCAGCCATCTGGAGTGCTTCACGATGAAACAGAATGGGCATATTGCCTCACAATATGGAGCTGACAGAGAGGCTTGAACTCTCGACCTCTCCCTTACCAAGGGAGTGCTCTACCACTGAGCTATGCCAGCCCTGTTGAAAGTGATCGCGTAAACCGATCGGGAACCCGGTTAGCGTTGAACTTTGTCCGTCTGCGGCGATGGTGATCTCGACCAGCTGCTCACCGAAGTCTTTTTCGGTGTAGCGATCTGAGAAGAACACCAGCTCCTGGTTGGCAGATCCTCGCAACGGCAGCTGCCTTGTCACCTTGCCGGCGTTGAAGCGGCCCATGATGGCAAAGTCTAGGTGACTCCTCAACTCAGGCCACCAGGTACTAAGAGGCGGCCACATCCCGTTGGGTGCTTCTCCAACCAGACAGCTGGTGAAGACGTCGTACTCCGCTTTGTCCAGCTCCTTCAATGTGTATCCGGTGTAGATCCCGATCGAAAGATCGGGGCGGCGGAAGTGAAGGAAGTCGACGATCCGCAGGAGGCTGTCCATCTGTTGGAGAGGTTCTCCGCCGGAGAACGTGACCCCTTCGATCTGGTTCTTGCTCAGGATGTGCCTGGCTAGCGCGATGTCGTCCCACCAGATACCGCCGCCGTGAGCGTGAGTGTCCGGATTCCAACATCCCGGACACTTCAGCGTGCAGCCGGCAGCCCAGATCCCGATCCTGTTTCCAGGCCCGTTGACGTGAGTGTCGTTGATGATCCCATGGACATACATCAGCAGCTCTGGGGGGCGTGACGGAAGTTCTGGTTGGCTTCGTTGTACTCCGGCTTCGTCGTCTCGGACAGAACCGGACCCATGACGTCGAAGCTTTCCAGCAGCGCCATGCAGCCTTCACCGTGGAAGTTCTCTGCTTCGACATCCATCTTCCGCCCATCGGCGGCGATGGTTACGACAATGAATCTCTCTTCCATTTCAACTCCTCGGGTTAGGCCGTCACGCGGTAACGGATCTGGATGCGGCCGTCAGGAAGCTCGGCGCGTTCGGCGACTTCGCATTCCTGGTCGGTCATGAGCTCGGTGGCGCGCTCTTCCATGTAGTCCTTGGCCAGGTCGTTCAGCCACTTCTGGTCGTGCCGGCCGGCGTCATAGTCCGAGATGATGGCGTCGAAGTTGCCCTGGGCGTTCTTGGTAAAGCCCATGTCGTTCGATACGGAGTCGATGAACTTGCGACGAATGATGATCTCTGCTTTGTCCGGGCGGACCTTGCCATGCCAGTCGAGCAGCGTTTGAGGGGAGGGGTGGACTTCAACCTGGGCGAATCGCTTCTGCAGGCATTTGACCAGCACAGCCTGACAATTCATGACTGTGCCGTGTGTACGGTATGCGGACATTCGTGATGCTCCTTTTGGTGATTGGTGGGCGCGACAGGACTCAAACCTGCGATCTTCCGTTTAGGAAACGGAGGCCTTATTCAGCTAGACGACGCGCCCGTATCTTTTCGGGTTACGGCTGCGTCCATCTCTTCGGAGAGCCGAAATTGCACTTCCTTGTCATGGTGCCTATACCCGTAGGTCGTGAAGAACACCGTTGCATTGTTGCCGCCAACGGCAATCAGTGCCGTCCAGTCAGCATGATGTGTTTCGATCACCGTAACGGGGTTGGCGTGATTGCCAACCGGAACATTGACCGGCCCTGGATGGATACCGCCTGTGGATCCCAACTTGCGGATTCCAGCGACCAGCTTTTTACCGAACTCTGGATCGTTTTCGATCTCAGTGAGTGCATCGTTCAAGACGAGCACGGTGGTATTGAATCCCATGATCTTCACCCTAACCAGGAGGGTTCCTGTAAGCCATACAGGAACCCCCTGAGATGTTTACTTTTCAAGCTCCACATTCCAGTAGAGGTAGGATCCCCATTCCGGCCGCGGGTTCTTGATCTGCAGGCGGAATGTGAACTTGGGGTCATGGATGGACGGCGCCACCGGCTTCTTCAACAGGCGCATGCCTGCCTGTTCCGGCGTCCTGTTGGCCTTTTCAGAGTTGCAGTCCTTGCAACAGGCCACCAGGTTTTCCCAGGTGGAAAGACCACCCTGCGACCGTGGAATTACGTGGTCGAGAGAGTATGACTCTGTGGTGAGCGCGTCCGCGCAGTATTGACAGATGAGGGTTGTTCTACTGCCCCTCACGACGCTGTCGCGAAGCACTAGATTGCGACGGCTGAATGGTACTTGCAGGTTCAGCTTCCACGCGACCCAGTTTCGCAACTGCACCACGCGAGGCATTCCCATTTCAAAGCTGTCGGAATGAAGGAGCTTGCCTTCAAGGTCTTCCGCCAGCACTACAGCCTTATCCTTCGTCCACAACCGGACTGCATCTTCCATTCCAGTGGTGTAAATCGGCTGCCCGGTACTATCCAGTACAAGCACTTCGCTCATATACGTCGTCTATCTCAACTGACTTCTCCTTTTGGATTTACTACTTACTTGGTGCGCCTGAGTGGACTCGAACCACTGACCTCTCGCTTCGGAGGCGAGTGCTCTGATCCAACTGAGCTACAGGCGCTCGGAATGGAGGAGAGAGTGGGATTCGAACCCACGGTGCCGGCTGTTTTACCGGACACACTCGTTTTCGAAACGAGCGCGATAGACCACTCTGCCACCTCTCCTAAGCTGCATCCTGCCAAGCCACTTCAGCGGCCGGCGGGGTTGGATCGTCGTCATCGACGTTGTCGTATTCCGTGACGTCGACCTGAACTGGATCTCCATCGGAATCGTCATCATTGGTCGGGATGATCCGTTCGCTGAAGAAGGCCAGTGCCTTCTCTTCAGCTTCATTGGCCATCTCTTCCGACAGGAAGGACCAGTCAATGTCCCGGTTGCCGAAACCTATGCCTGAGCTGCTGTGCGGCCCCAGGGCGCGCTCCAGCTCGTCGGCTAGACCCCAGGCGCCTTCCGGCCTGCTGAGTGGAATGCTGACCTGCAGTACCCAATACGGTTGCATAAAGACCTTTCTTGGAGCTGGCGATCGGAATTGAACCGATAACCTTCCGATTACGGATCGGATGCTCTGCCAAGTTGAGCTACGCCAGCCAATGACTACAGGACGCCGTTGGCGACCCAGTTGACAATGGAGAGACCCATGGTCGTGTAAGGGACTTCGGCTGAACCTTCACGGATGAATTCGGTGTGTTCCCTGGTCAGGACGCCGTTTCGATTGGTGAAGAACTTGCATGCAACGCAATGCTGAGTCTCATCCCAGTCAACGGTTACTTCACGTGTAGGTTCCATGTAACTCCTAATCTGGAGCCGGGCTGGCAGGGTTACTCGCCCTGGAGTTTCCAGACACCGGCATGTGTGTTCAGCGTTGTTCGCTGTTCGTGAATCATAAACAAGCGTATTTCGTGAACAAAGCTTGGTAGTCCCGCAGGGACTCGAACCCCGGATGAGCTGCTTGTAGGGCAGCCGCTTTAGCCGCTAAGCTACGGGACTATGTTGGTGCTTGAAGATTGGAGGAAGGACTGGGATTTGAACCCAGGGCGCCTATTGCTAGGACGCTCTCGTTTTCAAGACGAGTCTGATAAACCGCTCCAGCACCCTTCCCTTTGTTTCTTGATTTGTATGTCGGCGTTTGTGAATGACAATGACCACAGATGAATTGAAGGTTTTCAGGCCTATCGTCCCAGACGATTCCATTCTTGTGTTCAATCTCAAGAACTAACGGCTTACTATTCCATATTGGTAACTGGCCGCAAGTTTCGCACCTATATTGCCGCCCGATCTCGAGCAAACAACGACGTAATACATGAGCCTTTTCTCTATTCGACCCCGCAGGGCGTAACACCAGCCGCACGCTTGCTGGAATAATTGTTCCTAAAGGACCATGGCCACAACCACCACCTCGTTGTCCGGTAAAGTGTGAAGTATCAACTCCAAGATTCACAAGCCGTTTCTTCAAACTACCTAAACTACCACCATGTGGTCGGATTCCTAAAGCTATTGCTGTTCCACGAATACTGAAAGACTTCGCAGCTGCTGCTCTGATATCTGATTCAGTATGCTTGAAACGAATAGTCGTGTTTCTCATAACAAATTGGCGGAGAGGAGAAGAGTCGAACTTCCAAGCCCTTGCGGAACGTCCCGTTTCCAACGGGGTGAGCTCAGCCACATGCTCAGCCTCTCCTTAGAGGTATTCTTCGAGGGTGTCGAATGTTCGAACTTGAACCCTACGCCGGCACTTGGCACAGTACATATACGCCAGGCTGAAGCTTCCAGTGCGAAGCGTCCGGCTGCTTCGCTTGCTGTTGATGAATTGCACCGTCCGGGTCTCAGGGTCTTTCGTGAGACAGATGCCGGTCACCTTGTTACCGGTCTTCGTGATCTTCAGCAGGAGCTTTGTCCCGCATTCGCACATCCGACTGCGTAGGGTCGTTGATTCCGACGGTGTGCTGCTGAACGGGTTGACCATCGTTTCAGCTTTCATGACTTCACCAAATGGAGGAAGGAGCGCGATTCGAACGCGCGGCGCCTGCAAGCAGGACACGGGTGTTTAGCAAACACCTGGAATAAGCCACTCTCCCATCCTTCCAAATCTTGGAGCACAGAGCGGGAATCGAACCCGCGCATGATCGGTTTTGCAGACCGATGCCTTACCACCTTGGCTATCCGTGCAAAACTTTGTTTGCATCTTGAAGAACAGCTTCAGCTGCTTCGTCCAGCCGGCCATCTGCATCGCGTGGCCCGAAGACTTCTTCTTCCGTTGCTTGGCCACTGTCAACGATGTAGTCCTGGACATGGTCCAGAAGATTGAGCATGCCTTCGACGGCGTTGTTGCGGTCTTCGTTTCCTGTATTGATCTCGACCAGATGGCGTTTCTGCCTGCGCAGAAGCACCAGATCCAGGTTGTTCAGTTCGACCGCGACTTTCATGGCAACTCCTCAGCTGGTAGGAATGTAATACGGAATGCGAGTCCCGCGAACCTCGCCCTGCGGGCAGTGCGCCCGGAGCTCTTCAGCGATGTTGATTGCGCCCTGGGCGTTCATCGAGTGTGAGATCCAATACTTCAACGGAAGCTTATTCTCGATGATGTACCGGGCACAGGACAATCCGGTTTTCTCCTTATACGCGTCATAAGGGATTTTGATACCAGGGCGATTCTCGCCCAGCGGATAGTGTTCGAAAGCCAGGTCGTGGTCGAACGAGATCAACTCAGGCATCTCGTGGCTGTTCAGGTAGGCCACGAATTCGTCATAGTTGCGGACCAGGTCGACGCCCCGAATAGACGGGACGCGCATGTCATCGAGATACAGGATCGATTTGAAGGTTGCCATGGTCCAGCTTCTCTTGCTGCTTGGCCCGAGCCAAAGCTAATGCACGTTCGAGGATCTCAACCGAACTTGGCCAAGACCCATCGAGAATGGCCTGGTGATAGTTCA
This sequence comes from Occallatibacter sp., assembly GCA_050014655.1. Taxonomy (GTDB): domain Bacteria; phylum Acidobacteriota; class Terriglobia; order Terriglobales; family Acidobacteriaceae; genus Telmatobacter. Next base: position 6,464 of record JBEKCX010000613.1, read on the forward strand.
GGTCTTCATCGACATTGAGTAGGTAGTCGTAGACCCACAGAATGGCTTTTTCAGCCTGGCGCCGGCTGCCCGATCGCGCGGCTCGAAGCGCGCGCTGTCGTTGTTTGCTCAGTTCAGGAAACGACATGTTCATCCGTATTGCCATTCAAGTCACCTCAGAGATGGTGGATAGAGGTGGATTTGAACCACCGAAGCCCGCAAAGGAGCGTCAGATTTACAGTCTGATGGTTTTAGCCGCTCACCCATCTATCCGTGTTTGAAACTATGGTCGGCCCCGGGAGACTTGAACTCCCACGCCCAAAGACAACGGTTCCTAAGACCGTCGCGTCTGCCAATTCCGCCAGGGGCCGATACTACTGAACTTCTGGATCATCCCAGTTGCGTGCATAGTCAAGAACTCGTTTTGCAACCAACTCCGCATACGTATTGGGATCATTCTTGCGCAGAAGGAGTAGAGAATAGACTTTGTTGACCGCGTATTTCATCAACGTCTTCATCTCCGCCTGCGTGACGTGCGAGACAGTAGGGTCCCCAGCGCACACTGGACACACTGTTCCTGCATGAATGTCCTCAAGTGGCCCATTCCTGAAGGCCTCGACCACAATTGCCTTTGCTTCCGCAGCATAACCAGGATCGATCGGCATAAGAGACTCCTTGATCCTTATGGTAGCGGAGGAGAGGGTCGAACTCTCACGAGCTGCGCTCGCTGGATTTTGAGTCCAGTGTGTCTGCCGATTCCACCACTCCGCCATGAGAACTTCAGTTGGCTGTGAAACTTGGTGGGCCGCCTGGGAGTTGAACCCAGAACCTATCGCTTAAGAGGCGAGTGCTCTAAACCAGTTGAGCTAGCGGCCCGAAGGTTGATGGTGGACCTAGAGGGATTCGAACCCCCGACATCCAGCTTGCAAAGCTAGCGTTCTCCCCCTGAACTATAGGCCCATCTTGTTATGTCGTTACGGTTGGCTTTAGAGCGGCCAGCTTGGCGCGTACGGTGGTCAGCATCTGCAGGTTCGGGTCATACCCGTCTGCTTCGGGGTCCGTGTTCTCGAAGGGGCGAGCCAACGGACTGTTTTCTTCCCAATACCAGAAGACCGATTCCATGAACTCGATCTCTTGAACAGTGAAGATGCCGGCGTTCGGTACGGTTGGCGTTGCGGCAGTGACAGCTTGCGGCGGGAAGTTCGGATTCGCCGCGGGTGGTACAGAAAGTGTGGGTGTCGACATCAGGTCCTCATTCTGGATAACAGATGGTGCTCCTAAGATTTGGCAGGGGCGACAGGATTTGAACCTGCAGATGGTGGGTTTGGAGTCCACTGCGCCGAACCGGATTGCGCTTCGCCCCTGTATGGTGTCGCCCGATACTTGGTAATCGCCTCGGGTCGACCAGGGCGCCGTGCTTCATCACTGATCCCATTTTCAACACGTTCTGAAAATGGGCAATCCGGTGAAATACTGAGATGGTGCGCCCGCCCGGGCTTGAACCGAGAACCGTTGGCTTATGAGGCCACTGCTCTACCGATTGAGCTACAGGCACAGCATGGTGGCGGTGGGCAGGCTCGAACTGCCGGCCTCTGGTTTATGGGACCAGCGCTCTAGCCATCTGAGCTACACCGCCGAAAGTGTGTCCCGATCGCGTGGTATGGCAACGCAGCGAGCTCGGGACCACACTCGCCGCACCACAGTTTCGCTTTCAATTGTCAAACCAACCATGGTGATGTCAGAGACGTCACCCAGGGCACTGGGCCCCGTAAACTTGTTATGCTGCCAGCTGAATCGAGAACTTCGACTGATATTCCGTCGCTTTCTCGAACAACAGCTTCTTGGCGGCTGCCGTGTCCGTAAGCCACATGTTGGCGACTACGGGCGCAAACTCATCAAAGAACTGTGCTGCCTGGAGGATCTTCTTCCGACTCAGTCGAGCCAAAGGCTCAAGGAAGATCCATCCACCGCTGATCTTGTCACTGCCACCGACGCTCACTGTCCAGATCCGGGACGTATAGCCGTCACGTTTCTCTAGCTTCGCTGGCGTGACGTCGATATAGATCCCGCGCGGTCGGTTCTGCCAATCAAAACCACCCCAGCCGCCGAGTCGGTATTCGATCTCGAACTCAATGACCAGGCCTTCATCGCCGGTCGAATACATGAATGTGCCCGGCTTCCTGCTGTGCGGTGCTAGATATTGCATGGGATCTCCAGGTGGTGGTGCACTCGGAAGGACTCCAACCTTCAACCTTCCGGTTCGTAGCCGGTTGCGCTATGCGGTTGCGCCACGAGTGCAAATGAAAAACCCTCCCGGGGTTCCGAGAGGGTTTCAGGTTCTAACCTGGAATTCGTGAGGACTTTAGCCTTCTGCCCCCTCTCCCTCTCGGATGTTGCAGCTACCGGTCGCCAGATATGGCTTGCGCGAGGCTGCATTCAACACGACGGACTGCCGATCAATGGCTATGCCAAAGGTCGTCGGTGTCCAGCGTGATTCGTGCCCGAGTTGGAGTATGGTAAGCATCGGTCCTGTCTAGTATAGGAATCTCTCACAGAATTCCAAATATGTCAATGGTTTTGTGCCACTCATCTGCGTTTTTGCTGGTGTTTGAGGGCAAGTTGAGCAAAGCTGAAGCTGGTTCTGACGGTGCGAAGTTCCCGCTGTAACTGTTCGATCGTGTCGACCAGGAGTTTTACCTTGGCCTTATGACAGAGGATGCAGATGAAGCTCTGGGTAGTGTCAGCGGAGCCGCAGAGTGTGCATTTATCGCACATGGGGCTATCCGATCTTGGGAGGGAACTAAATCAGTCCCTGAACCACCCAGTGACTGAGGTATGCGTGGGAGACAATCGCTGAGACTCGCTCACGGTCGATCCGAGGCGGCAATGGCGATGAGGACTCGGACGTGATGAACTCGCTCTCGAGTTGTTTATAGAGTTCTTCTACTTTCTCCTTGGACCACTCTCCTTTGTGTATTGACAATAGGAGATCCTTCACCGGAGGTGGAAATGTCAGGCGTCCGGTTGTCATCAGCTCAATGCCCTCGTACATCAAGCGAATGAAGTGCATTGCTATTGCTGGACTAAATCCAGGGTTTCAACTGACAACAGGCACCTCCTTTCATCGTGCTTTCTTCATGTTCTCGGCGAAATCACCGAGAGGTTCAATGTCAGCAAAGATGATGGGAAACGTCTCCTTGAACTGAGTGAGCAGATCGTTCGTCACATCCAGCATCTTTGGGTGACATTGGGTGGTGGTTCGGGTGAGCAGGAAGTGGCGCCAGCTCTGAAAGTTACCAACGGCCGTCAACAGACTTGCCGTAGCCCGCGGCAGAACATCGGCCGCGATCTGGGGCTTGAGCCCAGTCTTCAGCATCTCCAGGTAGTAGGTCTCGGCATACGTCATCGCCATCGTCCACTTCTGGTCCTGAATAGTGGTCAAATCTCTCGGTTTGATGAAGCCGATGCTGTTGCCGAACTTGTCCTTGGAATAGTTGCAGTACCGCTGGCTCTCATGCTGGAAGTCCAGGGTTTTGCCGTGGCGCGTGATCTCCTGGGCGACGCCGCGATCGACCATGAAGTCGACCACCACACAGGAGAAGCGCAGCATCGACGTGTGCCGGCTAGCCAGAGCGTGCTGACCTACAAACTGAACGTACGAGATCTCTCGACTTGCGCCCTCCGAGCGGTAACATTTCCGGCCAGTGGTCTCGATGAAACGAACGGCGTCCTCGCCGTCGTCTCCCATGAAGCGAACGATCTTCGCGTACGGTTCAACGATGTGCATGTATTCAACCTAAAGATGGATTTGAGAGTCAGAAGGGGCTGCATCAGCAGTCCCCTTCCTGGGTTCACTAGCTCTTTAGAGCGTGGGAGTTGCAGAAGCAGAACGAGCGCGCTTGCGTTTGGTGATCGGCGATGGCGCTGGAGGAGCAGGGCGAAGGCTGGTCCGAGGCATCGGTTTGGTCGAGGCGCTGCGGAAACCACCGAGATAGCCCTTCTTGGTGAGGGAATAGATCACGCCGACCCCGACGTTGAAAGCGCCGGCGAGAGACTTGACCGAGGTACCGCTGTTGCGGAGAGAAGAAATGGCAGAACGTTCACGAACAGAAAGGTTGTTCACTTGTGCTTGTTGTCCTTACGGTTGGGCTCCAGAGGAGACGATGAGTTTTTGGGAGTCAGGCTCCCGGCCGATGAGACTCAGCATTGGTCGATATAGAAAGTAAACGCGCCATCGCTATGGATGAGCTTGCGCCACTCCGGGACCAGGTTGACCATGTTGTGAAGGAGAGCCTTGACTTGCTGCCCGTGAAACGGATCTCAATCATTTGCAGCCTTTCGGTTGGAAGCCATAAGGTGGGGTTGCCCAGGCTGGCAGGCCAAAGGCTGACCAGGCTGGATCGAAGACACAGTTGGAAGGAGCGCCGGTGAACATGGGCGCGATCTCGCTGTCCTTATAGCCAGCGAGGCCACAGCCGATCCGGGTCACAACGTAGAGGTTCTCCGGTGTCGCGCGAGCGTGCTCCAGAAAGCCAGTCACGAAGCCCTGAATGACATGGAGCGGCAGGGTCTTGATCGCGTAGCTCTTCGTGGGGATAGCATACGACCGTCCCGCCATTCCGACCCCGTTGCCAGGCTTGGCACCATACATCAGTTTGGCGGTAGCTGCAGCGCCAGCACCGTGGCGACCAGCCAGGTTGGATCCAAACACAAAGATGTCAGCCATCAGCGCACTCTCACAAAGCCATTGCAGCGGCCACAGAAGACGGTGGTCCAATCGGTCAGCGGTTCCTTGAAGAGGAATTGGCTGCCACATCCAGGGCAACCAGTCTCATATGGAGACTGGGTCGTCGTAGTGGCTGAGGACATTGTCGACGCTTCCTGTGTTGTTGGCATGTAATTCCTCTAATCTGGTGGAGTGGAGATCGTTCAGCAGGTTCTCGACGATGAGTCGACTGATGCCGGCGTCGTGGCCGCGCTTCAAGAGTTGGTCGAGGTGGTAGGCGTAGCTGATGCAGGAATCGCCACGGAGGAACAGTCCTGGCCAGTCTTCTCCGAACCGGATCGGCCCGGATTCAACACGAGGGTTCTGCTCAGGCAGAAGATATGGTTGTGAAGAGTCAGACGATTCGCTCTTCGAGCTGGTCAATGAAGTCGGGTTCATTGCGTGGTGTTTCCTGTTCTGGCAGAACGATCACTTTCTTCTCGATCAGGAAGTCAGCTAGCGCGACCATGAAGAGTGTCTTGCCTCCAAGAACATCGATGAGATTCATGGCACCGATATCGGCGTCGTTGCGAGCGAAGCTCCGCTTCAGCCAGTTTTCCTGGTTGGGACCTACGATCATGGTCTCGGCCGCCCAATAGGAGACGCGGAGCTTGACTAGAGCGTCGAGGACTTCGTTGTCGATGGCTTTCTTGCGTTCTACTGCTTGTTCGTCGGCCATGTTCCCTTCCACATGACTTTGACCAGGCCGCCGGCTGCACAGAACAGGACGAAGAAAGCCAGAGCTTCGACGAACAGGCCGTCAATGACGGCCAGGAACAACAGTCGGAGAGCAACTCCGCCAACCACTACGCCCACGATAAGGAAGATGGGCGCGGCCTTCAATAGGGTGATCCACTGAGTTCGAGTGAGTTTACGCACAGGCTTTCCCCTCTTGAACGCCAGCCATCAGGTCGGCATACCATACCAGCTGTTTGACCCTGTCGGCTGAGTACCAGTCAACGGCACTACTGGGTATCTTGAGGTCGTTGAGCATCCGGATCAGGCCCTTCAGCAGATAGACCAGGATGTCACCATGGCAAGACAGGGGCTTGCAGAAGCAGCCCAGCAGATGGCCGTTCAGTTCGAGCAGCCGGGCCAGCTTGGCTGGACTGTTGAGGATGTGATCCTTGTAGGCGAGCACGGATTCTTCCCGAGTGCTCACGACAAATGCAGCCTTCGTCTCACGGCCATGAATGCAGGTGAATGGATTTCCCCATATCGATCCGCGGCCGATGTACATCGTTTCCTTTTCGGTGCGACGGTTCACGACGCGCGTCTTCGGATCGAATGTCAGCATGAGGCCCTTTATTCAGCTATGAAATGTTGCCGCGGCGATTGTCCCAGTTTTCCGGCAGGTCATCAGATTCGTCTTCGTTCTTATCGTCGTCGACAATATGGACGTAATAGTTGGGCGTATGCTCCTTGATGTTGTTGGGAACCAGGAAAACCCCGATGACATTCAAGGAAGAGTCGTTGGCATATTCAACTCCTTCGACAAAAGCATTTGCGTACCCGCGGCTATCGAACTGAATGTATCTATCGGCTGCCAACACGTACCTCCAGTTCTTCATCGGTCATCGGATCGGCCCTGAGTGTCAACGGGTCCATTGTTGAGACCTCGGAGTCGTACTGAACCTCTTCGTTCTTCACTACGCCGATCGCTACTTCAGCAGAAGGAGCTACGATGATGGCTGTCACATTGCTGTGTTCAGTCCAGGAGACCAGAAATGCTGGCATATGGTCCTTTCAGTTGATGCAGGAGAATAAGAGATCGGTAATGCGTCCGGTTAAGCAGCGTCAGTCTGATCTTCGTTGTCGTTGTCGTGGTCGTTACCGGAAACTACTTGGTCAAACGGGACCAGACGGCGGGTCCGTTTGCCGCTGTTGATGTGTTCGACCAAAAGCTGGTAGAGCTGCGACTGGGCCTTGCCAGCCGCTCCACACAGATAAGCGACATGGTTGTCATGGATTGCGAACAGCCCTATCTTGCGAGTCAGGTCGGTTGAGATCACCAGAGCATTCTTATTCCAGAAGTCCTGGTGATCGGCCAGCACGCGCGCCAGTACCCTCAGGAATCCGCCTTTCATGAACGAGGCCTTGTTCGCATACTGGATGGTACGAATGCCCCAACATTTGTCGATCAGCTCGAAGAAAGTCTTGATGTTTTGCCACAGCATGACCTGACCAATTTCGTCATATACTCGTTTTTCAACGATGTCGGCCAACTTCGTACAACTCGTAGAACTTAGACCGGCCCAGCGCGAGTGCAATGTGGCGATGACCTTCAGCATGGTCTGAGCGTGAATTAGTTCGCTGCGCTTCATCTTCTGCTGCCAGCAAACTCGATCGGATAGAACAAAGACCGACGATTTAGACAAGCTAAGCATCAACTTGATGGCTTTGTTCTCTTCGCCGAGGTTACGGATTAGAATGTTCGAAGCTACGGGCGATCGCTTCATGTTCAGTACTTCGAAACGTTCTCGTTCCCACCGACTGACAGTATCGAAATGGATCATGGCACCAATACGAGGTTGGATGCCAGCCTGCAGAACTCCTAACGCTGCTGTAGTACGCTGCAAGCCATCGATAATGTAAACAGGATCATGAAGGAAGAAGTCGTCCCCGGCTTCTGTATAGGAGTGTCCGCGCATGCCCAATTCGATGTCTGGCACGCCGCCCCTATCCGGAATTCCGCTCATGATACCGCGGATATATTTCTGGCCCTGGACACCGCGCTGGTAGCTTGCGTCAACCTGCAAACCACTCAGGGAGCTCGGATCGATCAGTCCGCGCAGGATGATGTCACCGTTGGATGCTTCAGCCAATGCAGCGTTGGTTACCTTGATAGATGCTGTCGGCTGCACGACGGATTTTGCTTTTGAATCAATTGAATGAATCATTGTATTTTCCAGTTCTCCATGGTGATCTCTGCGCAAACTCGTTGCGCCTTGATTGCTTATTAGAGGATCCCCAGTGAGGCATTACACTAGGGGGAACACCTTAGAACCGGCGTTTATATCATTTGTGCGCGCAGGAGCTTCGCTACGTCTGAGGGGAAGATCCTCATGTATTCACCGGCCAAGTTATAGGCAGGGGCTTCAGTCCCGATCGAGGACAGGTATGACATGCAGCGCTGCTTTTCCAGCCACGTTGAAAGGTCGTCCCCTCGAAACAGGATCTCTTCCTCGGGATCGTTCGTAACGGTCCTTTGGACCCAGTCCGCGATGCACGAGAGCGGCATGTTGAGGTAAGCCGATATTGTTATCCACTTATTTGCCCACCAGTAAAGAAGAAACGCCCACACCGATGGGCGAATCAGCCAGTTGACTTCTTGAACGGTTGCGAGACGGGCGATCGGTTCAAGGCGATGTATTGCTGCTTCTTTCTGTTGATTGGTCAGGGTCTTCATGCTGCTTTCCTCCAGCCGGCCGAACTCTTCATCCGGTACAGCATGCGTTGTGCTTCTTCCGGGTCTCCGCCGGCCAGGGCTTCCGAGTACATGGCCAGCGACATCTCTGTTCCAATTCCACCAAACCGTGGATCGCCATGCCATCCGTGAAACACCCCAG
>JBEKCX010000614.1:0-6161 GCA_050014655.1 Occallatibacter sp.
CGACTCGAATTACCGGCCTCGCGATCGTTGTTAGTTTGCCGGAAGCGGCAACATCGCAATCTGTCGCAACATTGCTGCAAACCGCCCACGCGTCAGGTGCCCTTCCGCCAGCATCAGCCAGTAGTAGCGCGTGAGCACCTGCCAGCCAGGACCCCAATGATCATCGACTGTGTCTGATTGAATCCTTTTGGCTCGACTGGGGCCTGCTGACATGCTGACTTCATGAACCTACCTCCTCTCACTTTCATCAGCCCTGCCGACCCAGGCACCGCCCTGCCCGTTATCGAAGGATATCTCTTCGCCCCTGGCGATCTCTCCTGCCTGCGCGCCTCCAGCTTCAAGATCAGCCTCGCCCCTGACGGCGCCAACCCCACCAGCACGATCATCGAAGGCGCCGCGGGCGATCAGTACGAGGTCTTTTCCTCCGGCGCCGGCAAGGTCTCCGTAAAGTGCCTGAGGCTGTTTGGCGACCACGATACCAAACAAGCGAAGGGATCCTCCGCGCCTGCTCATGTCCACGGGACTGGCCGCGCGTGATGACGGAACCATCATCAGTTTCAAGCGCTCTGCCCAACCGCCAGAGCCTCCTCCCGACCGCGACATCATGAAGGGCGCATGAAACAAATCATCCCGAGCACACCGCTGCCCAACGGGCTCCGCGGTATTTACGCATTGAATCCGATCGGGGACCATAGGGTCCGCGCTCTTGCTCATCAGGCCGCCAACCAGATTGCAACGGACTTTCCGGACGCCGCCGGGGTCGCGCCGCACATGACAGGTACCGATGACCGCGCGCTCTTCATCGAGAACGCCGATGGCGAGATCGTTGCCCTGCTCGTCTGGCTCATGTGGGACGCCGGTTCCGGCTGGATCGGTACAGTCTGGACCCACCCCGGCTACCGCAAGCTGGGACTCTATGCCCGCATGTACGAAGCCCTGAAGTCTGAGGCGAAGGAAGAGAACATGACTCTCCTTGGCTGCGGAGTCGAGATGGCTAACACCATCTCGCGTTCTGTTCATGAGGCCCTGGGCATGATTGCGAGCTCCATCACTTACTGTGAGGCCATATGAGCCGTCATCTCATTGAAATCGGATATGTTCTTCTAGCTTCCCTGGTAGCTGTTGTCGGACTGGCCTGCCGACCACGGAACCGTCGCGCGTGTCGAAAGCCAGCAGGATCTCCGCGGACTCCGGGCCAGTTCTTTCGTGGATTTGGCCAATAGCTTTGGCTCAGATACCACGTAGTAGCACATTGATCCTGGGAGGCCACCATGGCTGAAGTAAAGTACACAACGCAGTTGGGCACGGAGATCATTCTTCGGAATGTCCAGTCCAACTCTTCTTTTGAGATCCTGAAGGCAGCGGTTCCGCTGATCGAGCAGGTCGAGCTGGCAGAGAAGGCCGGCAAAGCAGTGGAATTGATCGGGCGCGGGCTCTTTGCCTCGGTTGGGTCTTCAGCCAGGTTGGTTCTTGCCGGCAATCCGATCGAGATGGCGCAGGGCCTGTCGGATCCGCCAGACGAGCTGGACGATGATGAGGATGATGACGAGGATGACCTCGTTGCCTTGCTCTATGAAGGCAATGTCATCGAGGTCATCGAGGCCTTGACTGACCAGGATTGTGACAACGACGACTGTCCGATCCATGGAGATGGTGGCATTCTCGACCAGTACTTCGCCGACGAGAACGATGAACTCACTGACGAACAGGTCATGCAGATGGTGGCCGACGCTCTGGAAGAGATCAACTGCCCAGAGTGCGCCGCGGAGCGGGAGATCAAGCTCATCCACGACGCCTACGATGATCTGGACGAGCTTATCGCCAGGTTTGTCGCTGTTCTGGAAGACCTTCCCATGGAAAACATCCCCCAGTACATCAAGTTCTTCGGTGCGGATGTCTCGAAGCTGGCGGAGAAGATCGACCCGGCTTGCTCGGCCGCTGGCAGCATCCTTGGCATCGGAACCGGTCTCAAGATGGCCATCGATCTCTTTACTCACGGCGTCCTGGCCGCTGAGGAACGGAAGAAGCGGGCATTGAAAGACGCAGCATAAAACAGCAGGACGTGGGATGCGGTACTTGGCCCTCCGAAGTCTGGAGGGCCATATCTTTGGCTCGAACCAGGCCCTAAGCCATAGTGGGGCCATGGAAGAGATACCTGTCATCAACCCAGAAACCTCCGGCCAATTCGAAGTCCTGTTCCAGGTCGTCGGGACGGTCAAGAGCCACTCCCTCGTAGTCAGCTCCTTCATTCCTAACGAGACCAAGAAGCTGGTCGAGTTCAAGGTCAATCTCGTCAAGACCACGCTGGTCCTGAACGGTGAGCTGCTCAAGGGTCGCGGCGTCATGCGATCCATACATGATTCAATCCGCAAGCTATTCCAGGAACGCATCTACACCGACCATCGCGATGTGATCCAGGAATTCGAGCCACCTTCGAATGTGCCTTGGTGGATCACCCTTGACGACATCACCTGGACCATCCTCGAGAAGAAGGACGAATGGCCCTACAAGCCAGGAGTTTCAATCACTGACCTGAACCTGCGAATGGACTAAGTCTGATGCCCAGAAACTGCAGAACCACCCTCAGCCAGCGGCGGGTTCCACACCCGGCACGCCAGACGAACAACCCACCTGACCGGCCCATCTCGATGAGAGCATGCCGTCCTATGGCTAAAGGAACTCCGCCTGCCTACAAGGGCGTCAAAAGGAACATTCCATGTTGAATCTGTCTTTCAGGGACCTCAAGTACCTGCGTGACCTCGTGTCCCAGAACTACAACGACAGGGCTGACTTCGTCCTGGCCAGAATCGACCAGGAATTGAATCGTGTCCCTCATTCCTTCCAGGTGGCCTGCCTGTTTGCAGCCAAGGGCAAGCCGGAGAAAAACATCCTCTACATCGGCGAGCGTGAGCTGCCTCTGAAGTTGCGCGAGCTCTGGTTCGATGATCATTTGCGCAAGATATGGCCCGATGGTGAAGCCAAGTCTGTGGCGATTCTATGTCCGAATGAAGGAGTGGCCCAGTGTCTCTTCGAGTGTTTCATCCTCAATGAGACGAACCCAGCGCGGGTGAGCACAAGGCCGTGGAACCGAGCCGAGTTTCGGAACGGTACGACGGTCGATGTGTTCTCTGACAACAGGGTTTCTGCCTGCCGTGGGCGTTCCTATGACTTGGGCATCGTCTACACCGGAGCTGACGACCCTTCCGCATAAGTCCAGGCCAGAATGTTGGCAGTAGAGGAACTGGCTTTGGCTCGATCCAGGGTGAGGGGCATGCTCGGCCCATGAACGAACCTACTATCCCTGCTGTCACCGAAGAAGCCATGCTGCTCGATCTCTACTTCGACCTGGAGAAGATCAACACTCTCATGTCGGAGATCCACGATCGCATCGTGGCGGCCGGCCAGATCATCACCAAGATCTACGTGGCGGAGAACCAGGAGCTGGAGAAGGGGCGGCTGCCGGAACCCCGGCCTCCCTTTGACATCGCAACCCGAGCAGCCCTCTCCTCCAGCATCTCCCTCATGCTGCCCCAAATCGCGCAGATCGGCTTGTCGATCCACCTTTCACAACGGAGCTGCACCGTCTTCTGCCCTGCCTTGCAGAAGACCAACTCCACCGCACAGTAAGTCCGGAGTCCACATGCGCAACCACCTTGACGTCTTTCTCGTCGTCCTGGGCGCGGCAGCCATCCTGTCCGTGCCTGTTTACCTCTTGAGCGGCCTGTTCGGGCCGCGCCTGCCGGATGTCGATGCGACACCCAGCGAAGAGCCCACCGAAGCTGAATTCAACACCACGGAGTAACCCATGAACAAGAAGAAGGTTGTCCTTCCCCCGAAGCCCGTCTCCAAGAAGCCAGTAGCATTGCCGCCGTCCCAGCCACCCGTTCGTGACCCGACGAACCTCCGGGGCGTGAAAGCCATCGAGTACACCATCAAGCTCAACGACGGAACCTACCTGCAGGCGGTTGGCGAACTGGCCGACCTGATGTTCCGCTACCTGAGCGAGTGCGAAACTCGCTGCGCCGAGAAGCAGCTCGTCAACTACCTCGCGCCGTCCTTCACCCGGTATGACATCGACGGCAACGTCATCGCCAAGGCGGTGTAGCATGCTTGACCAGTTCAGCCGAGCTGAAGCTCTTGCTGCAGGACTGAGTGCGTTCACCTTCTGTGTGCTCGCGCTCATCTTGCTCTATGCGTATACCGTTTACCTGGTTCACCACCATCCTGGCTGCAGGCCCTATGCGCTGGACCGTCTGTTCTCCGAGTCCGAGGTCGTCCTGGCCGCAACGCCCTTTGTGGTGATCCTGGAATCGCTCGTAGGAGGCTTTGTACGGGCCGCGACCCTCTTCGGGCTGTGCCTGTATCTCCTGATCGTCTTCGGCTCATACAAGGCCGCCCAGCGCATCCTGCGGCGGGAATAATCGCAGCACCTGACCCCCACCAGAGAGCCCGGCCAAGCGCCGGGCTTCTTTGTGCCATCAAGAGCATCTTACCCGACATAATGTACCGTTGATGATCCGCGGGGAGGGGTGGCGCGGAACTGGGGAGGGGTCTGAGTGTGGAGCTTCACTCTCCTTTCTCAGGTGTTTTCCTGAGTTCCAGAAAGTGTTTTCACTTAGATCTTCATTATGTCTTTGGTTTGCCGGTAGGAGGGTGCTACCCTAACGCTGCGAGTGCACGAGCATGATGTATTACTCAGAGTAATACATTACTCATGTATTTATTAACTTACTCAGAGGCTTGTCTTCGTAGAGTTGTTACTCAGAGTCTGGTGCACACATTGCTTCAGGCAATGTGGGACTTACTATGTTTTCTATGAGTAAGTTACTCAGTATATGAGTAATAGTAAAAAAGCAGGTTTCTTTCGGAAATGCACCTTGCCTTTGGATCATGGGGACGCTTCCAGCACAGTGACAGTGGAGGCAACACCCCATGGAAATGCACCCCACTCTCATCGCACCGACTCCGACCAGCATCATCGACGAGCTGATCCGCCGCGCCCGCTGGCGGGCAGACGAAGTGAAGAATCCCTTCGAGACCAAGTTCCCCGATGTCTCTGACGAACAGCTCCTGACGGCCGTCGACGCCATCCTGGCGCAGGAAGCGCGCGGCGCCAAGATTATGCCCAGCCACGGCACCACAGTGGCCTGTACCGTCTGCGGCAGGCTCAACGCGCCGGCGTACTACCTGAAGCGTTCCCACGGCCGCTACGCTGTGCTCTGCTTCGATGGAGGCCAGGGCTGCTGGGAACATTCAGCGAACTCAGCTTGCACCTACGTGGACCAGCACTCGACCCAGTGCATGGATCTGGCGGAGTGGGTGGTTGTCTACGGCCCGGACATGCTCAAGGAGCGTCATGTGTGCAGCATCCACGTTCCGGCGGTCCTCTCCGACGTCTCCGAACACCGGATCTATCCTCTCGAGGACTAGTCGTTTCCAACACGTCTACCCTCTCTTTTCTTCCCTCTTCATCAACCTTTGGTAAACGACGAAGACCCGAGAGAATAAACACAAGCTCACCTGTCCAGGACGCCACCACCCTCCTGCCTTAGTCCGGACGCAAACCGCCTACCTCCCGCACGACCGACCCCGAGTGTGTATCTCAACAGACTCGGGGTCCCGCCTTTTGCGGTGCCTATACTAGAAAGCCCTACATGCCCTCCCCAGATACACGAAGTGAAGCCATGGCGGTCCTCGATCCGATGGATCGGGCCGCGATGGAGAAAACGGCCTCATTTTCCTCCATTCTGGGCGAAAGTACAGACCTGAACCTCAGCGTGGAAGAGTCCAAGGAACTCTTGGCCTTTCAGAAGTCCCTGGTCATCCTGGGACCTGCCGGCGGTGCCGTCATGATGTGCCCCGGCAACCAGACGAACGCCCGGCCTGAGGACAAGTGTCCCTACTTCGCCAAATGCCCCCTCCTGCGCGCCCAGAAGGCGCCAAAAGACAAGATGTGCCCGATCGAACGCATGATCACCGAGGAGCGCTTCTCGGCCTGGTCCAGGGAGGTCGGCCAGGACCCGGAATGTCTCACGGAGGACGCGCGTGCTACCGTTTCCACCCTCACCTACATCGATCTGCAGGAACAGCGCTGCACGAACATCCTGTCTACCGGAGAGGCCGCCCGGCTGACTCAGACGAACGTCACTGAGGCGATCAAC
>JBEKCX010000615.1:0-9584 GCA_050014655.1 Occallatibacter sp.
TTACGACACGCCGTCGGCGAGCCGATCGAGATCGGGCCCCTGTCCGCCTATGAACGCCCTCTGCCGACCATGATCGAGTATGACCGGCTGTTTTCCGTGCAGGCGGTGCAGGCATGAGCCTCCAGACCGCAAGCATCGCTCAGAACTGTAAGGCGCTGCGGCTGCCATCCGTCGGTGCACAGTTCGCATCGCTCGCCGAAGAGGCTGGCCAACGCAACCACTCCCACCTGCACTATCTCGAAGCTCTGCTCCAGGCGGAGATGGAAGACCGGGAACGACGCAGCATCGAGTTGAGGATGAAGGAAGCGCATCTGCCCAGGATCAAGACGCTCGAAGAGTTCGACTTCGCTCAGTCGCCGCACATCCCCGCCGCTCGCATCCGTACCCTGGCTGAAGGCGGCTATCTCGAACGTGCCGAGCCGGTCCTGCTGGTCGGAGATCCCGGCACCGGAAAGAGTCATCTTGCCACCGGCCTGGCGATCGCTGCCTGCCGTCAACGCAAGCGAGTGCGCTTTACCACTGCCGCCGCGCTGGTCAACCAGCTCGTCGAAGCGCAACGGGAACAGAGCCTGAGCCGGATGCTTGCCCGCTGGTCTCGCGTGGAACTGATCGTCATCGATGAACTCGGCTATGTTCCGCTTGCCGAAGTTGCTGCCGAGTTGCTCTTCCAGGTAATCGCCGAGAGGGCCGAGAAGGCCGCTGTCATCGTGACCACCAACCTGCCCTTCTCGGAGTGGCCTCAGGTCTTCACCAACGCCCGTCTCTGCAAGGCCGTGCTCGATCGACTCACCGATCAAGCGCACATCGTCGAGACCGGCTCCGAGTCGTACCGCTTTCGCAGAACCCTGCGGAAGAAGACGAAAGAGTGAGCCCGGGGTATTCGGTTCTGCTTCCGCTACGCCCTCCGGGCTACGCTCCAGCAGAACCGAGCACCCTCAACATCAACGTCCCAAGGGATGGGCCAAAACAAACCGCCGAAGTGGGCCAAGCCAAGTTGCCAAACTCATCGCTGCATTTGCCGTGTTCATCATCGTGTTCGTAACCGTTCTGAAGCTCATTCCTGCACCGCAGGCTCCTGCAGTCGACATGAAGGCATATGCCGAGCAGTGCAGGCGCGACAAGGCCAATCACGAAGCATGGGAAGGCAACCGTGCCATGTACATGCAGGACTAGCAATCGGACATTATGTCCGGTTGCTTCACATGCAACACAACATCAACCCATCAACTATCAAGGAGATAGATCAATGGAAATCACGTATCTGTACGACGACAACGGAGTCAAGTATGCCGCTCTGATCTGCGGCAAGGTGGCATGGTTCGTTAGCCCTGAGAAGTACAAGTCCGAGCAAGCAAAGAAAGCAGGCCGTTCATGAACGATGCACTCAGAGTGTTCAAGGTCCGTATGCCGAGCTTCACCGACATCGTCGATGGAGTCGAGCATCACCTCGTTGAGTTCACCACCACAACCGTGAAGTTCCTGGATGAGCATCCTGGCATCGCCATGGTGCTCAGTCCGACGACGATTACGCGTCAAGCGGCGCGCAAGCACATCGACCGGATTCTCAACCAGTAAGCAAGTCCGAGTGATCGGACATCAGCCCTCTCGAAGTTTGAGAGGGCCTTTCTCTGCCCATTGAGGCGGAGCGTCGGGGTGATCCGTGTCAACAACGACACCCTCAACATGACAAAGAGCGTGCTCTCACACGCCCCTGTCGGTACTGCAAACCTGATCAAGGAGAATGATCATGTCCAACTATACCAAGAAGATGCTGCACCTCGTTAAGGAAGCACCCACCGCTGCAGAGATGAGCGGTGAGCTGTGTGCCAAGCCACGTGTGCGTCGTCCGTTTGTGCCTGCTGTTCACAGCACGTTCCATGCGCCAACGATGTTCCACACTCTGTGGGAGACGTCCAACTTCTTCGACATGTTCTTGCCGGAAGGCGTGAACTACGTCGAAGTGGCAGTCGATGCCGGCGAGTCCGAGGAAGAACTGGAGGCCAACACGGCCTGGTTCGACCGTATCGGACGCGATGGCTTGAAGATGGGTGGTGTCATCCACCGCGTGCTCTTCGGCGACTGGGACGATGACGGCGTTGCCATCATGGTACCTGCGGACGCGGTGCACAGCCTGGCAGATATGGGACTGCGCTTGACCATCAACAACGCTGCGGACAAGCCGAAAGTGCGCAAGTACTTCCGGCGCATCCGCGCTCACCACGAATGGGCCGTGTCCGGCAAGATCATCGCCGGACCGTGCCACTTCAAGAACGGGCAGGTGCTGGAGATCACGCTCGACAAGGCAGACATCTACTTCCAGATGCTGCACGTCGACCTCAACTCGGCTGCTCTCGGGTCCGATCCCGAAGAGCGGAAGCACAACATCGCACTCGCGGATGGTGTGCACCTGATCGATGTCGGGCTGTGCCAGAAGATCGGCAAGGCCTATGGCATCGACAAGCTGATCAACGCACGCGCAGGCGACGCGTTCAAGGGCACTGCTCTGTCCTACCTGGGACTGGGCAAGGGCTTCTTCCACGTCGTCGACAACCCGAAGTTCGGCATCGTCGTCTATGGCGCCAAGAAGCAGGTGAGCTTCGATCACTTCTTCCTGGGCTCGCTGGGCGACGTCAAGGGCGGAGATGCCTTCACGGATCTGCAGTCCATGATCAACTTCGGCTACCACAACAACGACCTGGCCTACAACCAGGCAGTGCTGTTCATCACCGAGGTGGCTGCGGCCATCCACGATGAGGCGAAGCTGCGTCACCTGGTGCTCACCAATATGGCACCGATGGCAGAGCTGCTGCAGAGCGAACACGACCGGGAGAGCTGGGTACTCTACGAAGCTCTCAAGGCAGGTGTGCCGGTCAGCGCATCGCCTGGTATGAATCCTGGCCTGTTCCGCCGTGTGTGCCGTCTGCTGCTCGAGAAGGTATTGGACGCTTCCAAAGGTCGCATCCCCTTCCTGGGCATCGGCGCACGCTTCAACCTCATGCCGGACCTCAACTGCTTCGACCAGGATGGTGGAGTCGATTACCGTCGCTCCTCCATTCCCGAAGACGCAGTGGTCTGCATGGACCTCAACATGGGACCAATGGCCATGTATCGCCAGCCCTCAGGCAATCCGCTGGAGCTGGTGGTGACCACCAACCTCCACGATCGGCGCTTCCGCCGGTTCCGTGGACACAACCGCGTCATCCTGGGCGCCTCCGCTCTGCAGTACATGCAGATGATGGGCGGTGGTGACATGGACGATGCCATCAATGCAACGGATGACCTGGCCTGGATCGAGACGATGGCGAATGCCCGAGTCTATCCCCAGGTCGAGTTGCCTGCGCAGCGCGAGCAGGTCGAGGAACAGGTCGAGGACAACAAGTATCGGCGTGGTCCGGCCTATCCGCGTCAGTGGACGATGAAGGACTTCTTCGAGGCAGTTGCGGCTGCCAAGGAGCGCAGTCTCTCCATCGGACCTGTGGTCAATGCGCTCATGCTGGACACGCTTCTGTCCGGTGAGCACAAGGAGAACATGCTCTCCGATATCGCCGATCGCATTGTGGATGCGAAGAGCGATGCCGAGAAACAGGAACTCCGGGATGCATATGACTGGCTGCGTGCACGTCCTGACTACCAGCTTGCTGAGGTCGGCTTGATTCTCGAATCGTTCGTCGACTACATCAAGATGGGCAAGGGCGATCCGTTGGTGCTCGAGCCATTGGTCAAGAAGATCACGGAGGTGCGGGATGGCTCTCGGGTCATTCCCTCCAGCTTCCTGATCCCCAACTCCAAGGACCGTGTCCGGGTCACACCGAAGCGGTTGCAGGAGAAGGACTTCATCACAGCACCATCGCTCGTCTGCGCTACGCTTGCGCGTATCCAGAAGGAGGTGGAGCTGCTGCAGGAGGCCCTGACCGAGGAACAGTGGCTCAACGTGGACTCGATTCCCGAGTCCCTCAACCAGGCGTTCCCGCGGGATCGTGATGCCCGGGATGAAGCGATTCAGCTCCGTGCAGAGTGGAGGGATGCATTCTCGACACCTTCGACCACGAAGCTTGTCATCCGCTACAAGAGCGCCATAGAGCAAGTCGTCAATCCCAGCTTCAAGCAGTGGGAAGACGACGATGTCATGATGCAGCTCGCCGTGGAGCATGCACGGCTTACCTACCGGGGACGCAAGTCCCAGGCAGAGCGCAGCACAGACGGGAAGTTCCGCAACTACCCGGATGGACTGCTCTGGACCAACACCGTCGGCCTGTATTACATCAAGGCCATGGAGCTGGCAGGACTGACTGGCCTGTATGTGCCCGTTCAGTTCGACCGTTGGAGCCGTAACTTCAGCCGTGGGCACTTCGAGGTGAGTGTCGTGGCCGGTGTAGTCATCAAGAAGGACGATGGCACCTGGCTGGGCACCACCATGGGGCAGGATGTGATCGAGGATGGGAACTATTCCATGACCGATGGCATGCTGACCGTGGCAGAGCCTGCTGCTGAGCTGCGTCTGGACCGTGCAGCCATCAACGAGGAGTTCGACAATCCTGTCGAGCTCGATCTGGACTTTGTTGGCATCAACTAAACCCCAACCGGTCTGTCCGAAGAATGTAGCAAACTTCTGACAGATCCATCCCAGTAGACCGGGATGCCTGCGCATCAAGGTGCTCAGACATTCCGGCCTAGTGGATCCTCCACTTGGATGTCCGGAATAGCCCACATCGGTGTGTATAGGGGCCTGTGAATACACCAGGCGTCTTGCAGACCGTTGGAAGGCTACCCTACCTCACTCTCGCCGCTCCCACACCTGTGGGCAGCCGCCTTCGGTGGCGGGCACTGTGCTGGTAAAGCCACAGTGCTGAGGTACGGGGGTTTGTGGTGCTCATCTCAGTGTTTCTCCTGATGGGCGAAAACCCTTCCCTCAAATCCACTGAAGTCAGGTCGGATTCCAACAAGGAGACCCGTCATGCTTGCATTCAAGTTCATCTATGTCGACCCCGCAGACTCACGCTTGCCGGAACGTGTCCGGAAGACGACCGTCAAGGGGAAAATCAGCCTGATCAAGATCAAGGGCGCTCTCAAGCGGCAGGAGCTGGTGCTCAAGGGCAGCGACGAACAGGCTGTCACGCTGGAGTTCTTCCGCAAGAACCCCACCATGAAGCTCTTCACCATCACACCCGTGCCGGTGACGCCGGATGCTGACTCTCTGGCTGCCCTGTGCACGCCTCGCGCTTCCAATCTCAAGGCCAAGATCAAGGCCAGGGTGAAGGACATCAATCCGGCCAGCACAGCAGGTTTTCGGAGCTACGTGCAGACTCTCGGGCAGACTCTCGGGTCAGCGCAACCCAGCGCTGCCTGATGGAGTGATACAGAGCTCCACAGAGCGGGGCGTGTGCTTCTCCCATGCGCCTCGCTTCTAGTCGTATAGGGGGAGATTAGCCAGCAAATACCCCACAGGAGGGGCTATGAGCGCGACATCGACATTGGAATTGGACTTGGAGTTGGCACTGCCCTGTGACAGGCTGCACAAAAAGAGCACCGTCTGTCCGCATTGCAAGGCAAGCTTGGTTGCCCAGGAGATCCCAACGGAACGCCGCGCTGGACACATTCCGCCTGGAGTCGTCGATGACGGACGTCCGATGTTCTATACCCACCTGCTCATGCAATCCAGCATGCTGTATGACCGCATTCTGGCTTACACCTGTCCCTTCTGCGAGGTGACGGATGTCATCCCTGGTTGCGAAGAGATGTGGGATGTCGAGATGGCCGCTGCCGACCGTTTGAAGGCCCGCCAAGCCCAGCAGGAGGCTGATCGCAGGTCCGAGGCTGCCTTGGATACGTGGATCGCTGACTCCATCGCGAATGACCCCAGCAAGACGGGAATCCTGACTGTCGACTTCGCCACGATCGAACTGAAACTGATGGCCTACCTGGCCACAAAGCGGGAGGTTGTCCATGCTGGCTGAACTGCGGCTGGCTGAACTGCGCAATGACACATATGCCCTGGTTTGGCTGCTGGGTATTACGATAGCCGTCACCCTGATCACAGCCTGGATGTCCAAGGCAGTCGCAAGGTTCCTGATTCTGATCCGGCAGGAGAAGGCTCGTCAGGCAGACGAGGATCAGATGCTGCGGAGGGCGCTCAGCTATAGCCGCCCCGAGGACTGGGTCTCGGGTGGCGGCGGCGAGGTTGCCAGCGGATGCGCTGGACCCGTTGTTCATCGAGACAGGGAGGCCTCGCGCGCCCGCGCAAGATGTGATTTTGGGCTCACGAGTGAAGCACCTAGTCAAATGACCATCTCTCAATAGCTTAGGCCGGTTATCGGTCAAAGGAGCCTCGTGTAAGCGGGCCGGATTTAGGAGGCAGTATGCGTAACGATGATCGGCCGGACTTCACCTCAGACATGTCGCATTACTTCATCGACGGTGTGCGCATGGACGAAGAGCAGGCTCTCGCTCTTCTCCAATCTCAAGGATTGAGTCAGCAACAGGCTTATTTCTACCTGAAGGATCTGGTTCAGAAGCTCAATACTCAGTTGAAGGCTTTGCTCCTGTCGTATCAGCTGATCGACAGCAAACCAGTGCAGGAGCAGCCATGAAGTTCTCGTACACCTACTACTGGAATGCCGAGCAGGACGAGAAGGGCAGGAACATTGGCCTGATGGACGGATATTTACCCGGCCACAAGCTGCAGATTGCCCATCGTGGATTCATTGAGACCGCTGTCTTCCCGGATGTCAGGAAGCAGTCTGATCTCGAGATGGTGGCTGAGGCTCTGTTCTTCAACTTCAACAACCCTGCTAAGCGCCCCGCCGGTTACCGCGGGCCTTCCATGAGCATCGGTTCCGTGATCGAGATCCAGGGTGTTTGCTTCCGCTGCATGTCATTCGGATTCGAAATCACCGAGATCTGGCAGAGCCCGATTGAACTTGGTCCATGGGAGAGCTCCCTATGAGTGTTCTGACGGCGGCCCATATCTCCGAATTCAATGCCCACAAAGAGGACATTCAGCGCAAGAAGGCAAAGATCTTCGCAGAGATCGAGTCATTCGGCGTCACTGTCCAGTGGTGCGAAACCGTGGTCAACATGCTCGAAGAACTGGACACCGAAGAGTACGAGATGACTCGGGAGTTCGAGCTGCTCACGGAAGGCTGAAATGCAGGATCCTCAAGTTCGCCATCTGGCCTGGTATTGCATGGCCGTTGTTCTCCCCGTCTGGTTGTATGCCGGATGGAATCTGTTGCAGTCCATTCGTCACCCAGAAGAGGAGGCCGAGCATGATCATTCACGCCATAGTCATTGAGGGTGAGCTGGATGACGAGCAGACCTCCGTGACTGAGTTCCGCATGCATCCTGCGTATCGCTCTTTGAGAGCGATCGCCAACGAGTTCGACTTCAACATCGTCGTGACTGGCAAGCAGAAGGGGTCGTATATCCCCGACTGGTTGCGCAAGCTCTGGAGGTTGCCACTCAATGTTCCTGGTAGCCCGCGCCCTTCCTTCACGCCGTTCAGCATGAGATAGATCATGGCATCGGAGAGTCGGATATTTTGGGAAAAAGCCGCGCTCGGCGCATTGATCGGGGAAGCTGTCAGGAACGGAGGGACTGAATGCCACGGCTGCTTAGGCTGACTCCGATTGAGGAGTTCCTGGCCAATCAAACGAGTTATGTAATCCGCGGCGACGTCAAGATTCTGATCAGCCGCAACGATTACTTCGAAGGCCCATCGACTGATGCAGAGATCAAGCTGTGGGCCACGCTGGTCGATCTCTGTGCAGGAACCGTGAGGTATCCGTCGTGAGCGCTGTCCTTGAATGCCCTGAACCACCCACACCTTCCAATCAGACTCAACCTGAATCTGTCGGACCAATTGTCACCGAGCTCGAAGTGTTCATGCACGCTCGCTTGGATGACATCAATGCCTTCTATAAGAATGGCTGGCTCGAGATGACCGGCCGTCAATGCAAGTCGGCGAAAAAGCCGGTCAATGAGGAGTGGAAAAACGATCTGTACCGCCGTGAGGAACAGTACCTGAGTTCATTGAGCCCCGATGCGGCCGTATAACGACATGCCGTGTATCCCTCCCGCACCCGTTTGCACAGTGCGGTTGGGGTAGCTCTGAGGCAGCAGGGCGCCTTTCGTCGGAGACTGCCTCAATCTCCGACACCAATCTGAGGCTGGCACCAAACAGATGCAGCTCGCGCTGCAGGAGGTGGCTTATGGTCCGACCCAATCAGAGCATCTCGGACGTACTGAGACGGTTGGCTGTACTGATCTGGTGATTCACATCTCGTAGCTTTGCTGGCTTTTATCTCCTTGAGGGCCGGCCCGGAGGCCGTAGGAAGCTTCACGGCCTCCGTTTTCACTTCTTCAACCACATAGGCACAGCCAGTCCTGAAGCCCCCATCCTGGGGGCTTTTCTCTTGCTCCACAGCCGATAGCGATCCATCTCTGCGAACCACATTGAAAGGCAATCCATGTCAAGCAACGGACAGGTACACCGCCGCCGTACGGATCAGCTTCCGCGAGAACTCACGCAGGTCAACAGCGATCTCGATGTCTTCATTCGAATCGCAGGGGAATCGGCCGACCACAAGACGTTCGGCTTTCAGAGCAATACCAACCTCGCCCGCCGGCTCATCAAGCAGCAGTGCGGTGAGTACCGGCCAGCCAAGAACGATCGCAACCGCCTGCTCTGCCATTCCGGCGAGCTGGACGGCGCGCCAAAGCGTGGCGACGCCTGCTTTAGCTGCAGGGTCAGCCAGTTCTCCCGCAGTGGCTTCTTCACCGGCGAAGAGAACCACAGCTCCATCGCAGACGTGATGGCATCGCCCCGGGTGATCGCTCAATCGATCCGCGAGGCCGTAATCGAGGACCGTCAGATGGCGGATCAAGGTTTTTCCGACCTGGTCAATGCCTCTGAGAACTACGCGTAATACCCAGACATTCGAGACGGCAAAGAACCGCTAGCTCAATCCGCCAGCATGACGGTCATCGTGCAAATCCCAACAGCAATCACAGAAAGCAGGTACACAATGGGCGTTCTTCTGCCTAACTTCCGTCGTCGCGTTCAGACCACCATCGGTGAGCGGACGCAGTCCAGTCTCGAAACCGTCGCTGCCATCAAGGGCGGCGTGTTGCTCAGCATCAAGGATGGTCACGAAAAGGGCAGCCGTCTCGACGGCTCCAAGTACGTGGTCGCCAACGTGCAGGTCGCTCCTGGCCGGGTTATCCATATCGCAGGGTATGGAGAGGATCAGGTCAACGCGATCAAGGCCATGAAGGTGCAGGACGCTTTCAGCGCCGTGCTCCGTCCCTCGGCCCGCAACTGGTTCAAGCTGGACTCGTTCCTTCCCACCGAAGAGCAGTCCGCTCCCGCCGCCGAGTAATCGGCAAGGTGGCCTCCGGATTCCACCCTCCGGAGGCCACCGAAATAACTCAAATCGATACACGCTAGTTTCTGCAAAGAAATCACATGTCGAGACCGGAAACAGGCATTTCCAAATTGAGGACTGTAAGTTACAACGTGAAAATGGCCGATTATCGACGAGGTAGGGCTGGCCTAGTATAGCGGAACAGGCCCATATGCCAAAAAA
>JBEKCX010000616.1:0-5993 GCA_050014655.1 Occallatibacter sp.
AAGGGCGTATGAGTTGAACAGCGGGGTCGAGCCCTTTGAGTAGAACAACAAGCTTTCCCATCTGCGGTTGAAGTTGGTCTTGAGGTGTTTGTTCCAACCAGAATAATGCCAGGCTATATCGTTTTGGAACCGTGGTTCTCCGAAAAGCTCGTCCAAGAGAACCTTCATATAATGAGACCGTTTCCAGTCGAGATGGACGTATAGGCTGCCTGTATCGCTCAGGAGTTCGAATATCATTACGAGACGTTTCCTCAGGAACTCCAGGAATCGCGACCCGGCGATCTTGTCCTGATACGCCTTTTGATCCTCAGTTCCACGGAACTCTTGCTTCGTAGCGAAGGGCGGATCGATATAGACCAGTCGGACGCCGGAGGAGCCGTCGGCATTGCAGAGACTCCCGTTCTGCTTCATGTCCAACAGGGTCTTCATTGCCTGCAAGTTGTCTCCGAAGACCAACATGTTGTGCCAGCCAATTCCGTTCTTGCCGAAGGTGCGGACCTTCTGCAATGGCACCGCCATCGTATTGGCAACGACGTCTTCATCACGCTCTTTCCCATAATAGATGAGTTCGTATTCACGCTTTTCCGGTGGGAAAATGATGCGTGCCCAATCAGACGAGAGTTCCTCTCCATGTTGCAGGCGGCTGATTATTTCGTGTCGCTGTTCGATGTTCATGTCTTCACTACATTACACCAACAACTGGCATTATCATCATCCTCGCAGCATGGCATACTGGTTCCGGGTCAATCTGAGCCAGGCGGAACCTCTGCCCATGCTGATCCCTTGTTCGATCGCCTGACGGCCGGCGTCGCGGTGATGGTTTACTCTTGATCTTGCTCCAGTATAGAGAAAAAGGCCAGGTCCGAAGACCTGGCCACTTGTTTGAACCGGGAGCCCGCTACTTGGCGAAGACGGTGCTGGTAAGGTGAGGTACCTTTGCGCGGACTTTATCAATCCCGGGCCTATTTCTCTCTTCCACAACGTCACCTTGCGGAGAAACTCCGATCATCTGCCGTCTTCCAGGATGTGCGCTGTGGTCGACGACATCGACCTGATGTCCGCGCCCGGAGGCCGCGGTGACCGCCAGCTCCCAAGCCACAGCCAGGCTCTGAGCTGTGGCGACCGGTTCGTCCGTCCCATGATCTTTGATCTCAAAACGATCTTCAAATGCATCCACAGTCTGCCCTTTCGACGCCACCCTGTCCGCTGGCGGATTCAGTAAGGGTGCCGTCATCAAAGAGTGTGGTGATCTCGCCGGTCTTCGGATCGCGCCGGCGGATCCGGCAGGCCTTGAGACCGAACTCACTGTGCTCGAACTTCCTGGCGATCTCCTGCGCGTCGCCCCGCAGGATCGTGTAAGAGAATGGTTTCTCATTCGGCGGCATCGACTCCGAGATCTGGTCGAGACTGAGGAGACTGATGCCTTTCGAACGCCACTGAAGGAACCGGAACACTTCCACGATATGCCAGGCATACCACAGGTGATCCGGTAGACTCCGTCCAGCTGTACTTGCTGCCTGACGGCGGCTTTTGATCAAAGCGGACCAGGCGTCGCTTCCTGCAGGCTCTTTAGCAATCAGTTCCACGGCAATATCGATGTCTCCAGCATGGGGTTTGTCGTTGCGGTCCCAACTGCCAAACAGGATGATGGCACCCACGGAGAACGCGAAGGGCTCCTTGTTCGCTTCTTCGGCCCGGTCGAGCAGTTTGGTCAGGATCTCCAGGCCTCCCTTCTGAGTGATGCGAGCGTTCTTCTTCGCCTTGACTGGTTCGATTCCATCGATCTCGTCCTCAAGGCGTTTGCGCAGCACATCTTCGGACAGGACGTCGGGCTTGCGAATTCGACTGGAGTTCATGCACACGATAGCGTCTCGTATGTGTCGAGGCTTTCGTAAGTCGAGGGCTCCTTTGAGGCATTCGAGGTGGTAGGCGTCCCTGTTAGCTTCGGTCCAGTTTGACGGGTCTTCTGGTATGCCGATCGTGTGGATAATATCCATATTTGGCATGGCTTACTCCGGTAGTTTCTGGGTTATAGTGTCGATCTGGTCGGGTGGAAAGTTAACCATGAAAGCTTCGTCAGTTCCATTCCTGAACCAGGTCAGGAACCAGCCGTTTGTAAGCATGATATGGAGAGTGGTGGGATGCTTTCGTCTCGCCAGGTCTCTCTCGAACCGGTTGATGGCCCGCTGCCCTTCGGTAGCCAGTAGGAAGGTGTAGAAGTCGTTGCGTGTGGTGAAGCTGATATAGGCGGTTGGGTAGGGCTCGAAGCCGGCGTGATAGGCCTTAGTCGAACATTCGCAGGAGTTATCAGTGTCGATTTCCTGCTTCCAGAGCCGGCTGATCAATTCTTGAATGCCAATGTCGATTTGGATTGTTTCTCCATTATGAACCATGGGCACGGTTGCGTGGGTTTGTGAACAGCAGTCGCACATTAGAGGGCAGGGATCCCGAAGAAGCCGATGCTGGCGGAGACCTTGACCAGGTCTTCCATGGCCGTTTTCAATGAACTTTCGACCTGAGCGATCTCAGCTACCTGCTTGGTCAGCTGCTTGATGCCGGGCAGCACTTTCTTCGTCATGTTGGCGCCGGCGGCCTTGAAGTCGCTGTCTCGCGACTGCAGATCTTCCTGGTTGAGTTTGGTGGAGACGTCTGAGATGTTGCCGAACAGGTCGAGGAGCTGCTGCTTGAGCGCGGCGTCCTTGACGTCCCAGTAGGCGTTGTACGTGCTGTGTGCGGCCGCTTCAAGAGCGGCCCGGGTGTCGTTCTGGTTCACTTGGTTCCTCCGGTGGCGAGGCGGTGGTGGGTCTCCGCCAGTTTCTTGACTGCGTCCTGGGTTGCGGCGATCGCGTCGTCTGCCTTCTTGCTATCGGCCTCAATCTGGAACAGCTTGATGACCTGATCCCGTTTCTGGATCGCGTCCATGCGGGTCTGGTTGTCCTCAATGAACTGATCCTGTTCCATCAGGAGCGTCCAGTAATCCGAATCGGTCTGCACCTGGAGCGTTACAAGGTCGGTGCTCAGGAGGGTGCAC
Source organism: Occallatibacter sp. (assembly GCA_050014655.1). GTDB lineage: Bacteria > Acidobacteriota > Terriglobia > Terriglobales > Acidobacteriaceae > Telmatobacter. Next base: position 3,032 of record JBEKCX010000616.1, read on the forward strand.
ACCTGTTGTACCAGGGGATCGGCCGCCCGCACCAAGGGTGGAAGCTGGCGTCCGATCTTGAAGTTGAGGTAGGGCTTGACGACCATATCCAACCCGGAGAGCAGAGCGTCCATCTGCTGCGGCGTCATCTTTCCGGCCGCTGTCTTGGTCGTGCTCGCCGGCGCCGCAGATGTGGCTGTCTTGGCGGTGGTGGAGAAGAAACTGCTGGTCGCCGGAGGCGGCTGCTTGCCGATTGCCAGGTCGCCCACAAGCTGGGCGTACTGACGAAGGACGGATGTCGCCTTCTTGCGGGTCGCCAGCTCCTCGGGCGAGATGAAGGGTTGGAGCGGTGCCGGACGGAATTCCTTGACGAAGTTCTGGACTAGTACCGCCTGCTCAGCGAGGGTGTGGGCGTCGTTGACAAAGACGTAGGCAGCATCGACGTTGTCGATCGCCGGCGCGGCCGCATTCGAGAAGGCAGCGATGGACTTGGTGTAGTGGTTGGGTGCACAGCCGGTCATGAAGACGCCGGCAAACAGGATGAGCGAAACGCCGAGAAAGCGAGAGGTACGGATCATGGTGTGATTGTGATTTACGAGGTCAGGTGAGCCAAAGCCAACCGACAAAAGAACGTGGAGAGGTTTCTCGCCTCTCCGCTGTTCTTCTAAGCCGAGATCGCCAAAGCCTTGGAGTCGATCAGCCGGTGTTTGAGCGCGAAGGCGAAGAGCTGCGCCCTGTTGGGATGCCCCAGCTTGCGGCCCAGGTTGTTGCGGTGGGTCTCAGCGGTCTTCGGTGATATGGACATGTGTCCTGCAGCTTCCTTCATGGTCATGCCCTGCGAAATCAGCGACAGCATGGCACATTCCTTTGGGGTCAACCTGTCGAGGGCGCTTTGGCCGTCCCTCTCCGGGTCGTACAGCTGCTGTGACAGGGAGGGAGGTATATAAACACCGCCGCGAAGTATGGTGTTGATCGCATACTGCGACTCTTCGAGGCTGTCTCCCTTCAGGATGTATCCGTGGATCTTCAGGCTACGGGCGCGCGCGACGAGGTCCACCTCGGAGCGGCCGGTCATAATGACCACTTTGGTGTGGGGCGCCATCTTGCGTATCTGGGTGGCGGCCTCAAATGTGTCCAGACCAGGCATCATCAGTTCCATACATACGAGAACCGGATTGTGCTTCTGTGTCAATGTGACGGCCACATCGGCATCTATAGCTTGTAATACGTTGAAATGAAATTCCTTAGCAAGGAGACCGGCTATCGCCTCACGAACTAGACTTTGATTATCAGCAAGTATGGCGAACATTACGAACGTGACCCTCGGCTCTCGGAATGTGACAACGGCTCGCAGTGGAACTGCGATACATTCTCATAGAACGAACCTAAACAGAGGTGACCACGGACACAAGAAGAATACCCATTAGATTCAGGTAGGGGATACCCTTAGATAGCGATATTTATCTAGGTGTTACATAGGAAAGGTCGGCGCTCACACGCCGACCTTTCTAGTCCTTGTTCTACAACTCTTGTGCTATTTACGCGACAGCCGATTCTGCCATTTGCTCGTGACCGACCGTTTCGATCTTTGGCTGCATCTCATCCAGGCCGATCTCGCCCGTTTCCTCCCGGAAGAAGCCGCCGCGCGCCGCGCGCGCGTACTTCCAGAGCATGTCGGGCAGGGTCTTGGCCGGTTCGATTCCAAACGTGCTCTTGATGCCTTCACGGATCGCCTCTGGTTTCAGGGGCTTGCCGGCGTTGCGAATGACCACTCGCGCCATTTCCATCGTGTTCAGACACTTGGCTTGTGAGCTGCCGGCCAGGGCCGCAACCGCGCTGGACAGTGTAGCTGATTCACCGCCGAGACCGTACACATCGAGGAGATGTAGAATCGCCTCCCGTTTCTTGTTGCATGCTGCAATCTGACGGTTGATAGATTCTAGTTCAGCTTCAAGAGCAAACTTCATAGACGTGAATCCCATGCACAATCCTCCGATGTGCATTATCTTGCCATTGTTCTAGTCAAACGTCAAGAGCTTTCTTCTCATACTTCTGGATATGTTCAGTCTTATCCGCGCGGAAGAGGGGCGGAACTGAAAAGGAAAGGTGTGTGTAACAGACTGAACTGTCATTCTTCTGAGAGACTAGGACAAATACAACAAAACAAATAAAATAGCCTACTCAAAGGAAGGCAGTAAGTCTGTATACAGGAAACCGTTGGTTTGGGTCACCTCGTCATAGCGAGGTGCGGATGTTGGTCACAATCACGCCAGTCGGCGAAGTCCGCTCAATGCGGACTGTTTCTACCGTCGGCCGGCGACAGTCATAAGCATCGCTGTTTCCAATGAGCAACCATGTTCCAGTCGGAAGGGCATCCGATGCGTGGATACCCTTCCGAAGTTGGTCATAGAGATTAGACAGTCGGCATCTCCCGAACGGTCGGCTTAGCTTTCGCCCGGTTCTCGAGGAACAGCATGATCTCTTTGAACCGATTGCGTACGGTCTCGGCGTTGACGTCGAGGATGGTGGCGATCTCAGTCCAGCTGAGCTCTTTGGCGAACACTAACTGCAAGAGGTAGCGTTCGTTGGGATTGAGGGTGCGGAACAGGAAGTCATCCGTGTGCTTGACCCAGTCGTCGGTCAGCGGAGAGACATCAAGCGACTTCCAATACTCAAGCATTGAGATATCAGCTTGCCAACGGATTCCCCGCTGGTCGATCCAATTACCCTCTGCATGGGGGATGCCTCCAAGAGGCCATCCTTCAGCATCGACATTGTCGGCCATCGCGTGGTCCAGTTGGAGAACATGCTCCTTGCTCTCGATCTGCGCCATTTGGCTTTGTATGTACGCCTGGAGGTAATAGCGGAACCATTTCGTGGCGAAGTATACAAAGCCCACCGGTCCCGACTCAAAGAAGGTGGCAGCTGGCGGCCAATTCGGCCCCCGTTTATAACCCCGAACTTTCTTACGCGCTCCCGAAAC
>JBEKCX010000617.1:0-6963 GCA_050014655.1 Occallatibacter sp.
ATAAAGGCGATGCTCAGCGACCCGCTGCGATACAATCTTCATTATGGCCGAGTGGTGAAATTGGCAGCCACAGCAGACTCAAAATCTGCCGAGGGCAACCTCATGTCGGTTCGACTCCGACCTCGGCCACCATCTACCGCCCCCCTCAAGTTCAATGCAAAGATCAGCCAGGATGGATCGATCCGGCTGAAGCCGAGTCTTGTAAAAAGCGGGTCGAAATTTACACATTTTCTTACACAGTTTCTGGCGTTATATGATTATCTTACTGATATAAAGTAAGTTACTGGCAGACGCAGCGGACTCAAAATCCGCCGATCGCAAGGTCGTGGGGGTTCGACCCCCCCTCCCGGCACCAACAAAACAAATGATTTATAGGATAATCATTCAAAAGTGCTGGATGGTAGAAACCGCTGGTGCATGTTCTGGTGCATGTTGGTTTCCGACTTCTATGCACTCTCGGCAGGTGCCTGTTTGGTGCCTGTTCTGACGATGCGTTCCACCACAGAAAGTTTGTGGGCCGGTGAGAGGTGGGAATAGCGGGCGGCCATCGTGATGGTCTTATGACCCGCGGCCTCCTGGATTTCCTTGATCGTCGCGCCAGCCATCGCCAGCCAGCTGCAGTATGTATGCCTGTTCGAATGCCAGACAGCGCCGGCGATCTTCGCTTCCTCCAGGCACGGCAGGAACCACGAACGGTTGTCGAATCGAGCCTTCGTTCGTTCCCTGGGGAACACTCGATCGGTGGCACGCGACTTTTGGGGCCGGATTGACTTGATAGCGTTGACCGCGTCCGCATTCAGATGGACGGTACGCGCATATCCGTTCTTAGTTTTGGTGAGTTCGATCGTTCGCCGATCCAGATGCACCTGGGACCACTCAGTGGTGTACTGCTCGGTAAGTCTCATGCCTGTGTGGACGGAGACGATGAACTCAGCGAGGTGCTCAGGGAATCGTTCTGCGATCACTTTATACAGTTGGTCATACTCGTCATAGCTCAGGAACCGCAGGCGACCGACGCCCTCCTTCCGTTGCCGCACCAGCCGGGCGGGGTTCGTGTTGACCTTCCCATTTCGGATACCTTCCCGATAGCACAAACTCACGAATGCCTTGTATCGGTTTGACGTCGCGGCCGATTTGCAGTGTGACCGGAGCCACCGCTCTAGTTCTTGCGGAGTCAAATCGACGGCCACCTTCGATCCCAGATCTTCTCGGACGATGCCAGCCTTGCTGATGTAGTTGCGCTGGTCCTTGTGGTTGGCCACGAACTCCAGAGCGTCGTCAATCAACTCTGAAATCGTCACGGTCTTGCTATTTCGCAGGGTTGGGAGCTTGCGGCCAACGGTCGCATCGGCTTTGCGAACCCGATAAAGGTCTATCGCGTCGGACTTTCGCCCGACCTTCTCGCGGTGCTGCTTGCCTTTGACGTAGTAGTTGATCCACCAGACACCACTTTCTGGAGGTCGCTCAAAGAGACCGCGTGGATTCTTCTTTTTCTTCATGCTCAGTTCCTCGGTGCCTGTTTCATCGGATTATATCGCTTCTTAAATCCGACAAAACAGGCACACAGCGGATTGACCGGCTCAGGCAATCAGCTGGCCGAGGCCATGCGACCGTAGTGGTTCGCGGAGGCAAAGCGAACGAGCTCGCTGTGGGGAATCAGGACCTTCTTTCCGATGCGGCGGGTTTGGAAGGTCTTCGCTGCGATCAGATAGTCCAGCGAGCGAACGCTAATCGAGAGTTGCCGGGCGGCCTCTTTGCGGTCGTAAAGCAGGCGAGGTCCAGAAGACTGTGCCTTCCGGCTGTCGATGGCGACGACATTGCCTTCAGGCTTGAGGGGGCGGGGAAAACGTGCAATCTGGTTGGCTTGGTTCAAGTGCTGCTCCATGGAGATTCAGGCGAGGTCCGATCGCAATTGGGGAACGGACTAATTTCTTCAACTCAGCCAGCTTCCGGCCAAACCGGACGCTGGGGCGATGCGCAACCTTTGACTGCCATTGCCGCAGCTTCCACATCTCGCTCTGCTGCACCCTCGTGCTGGGGTGCCTGCATCCAGATGTAGCTCTCTGCTGCGCATGGGGGAATCAGGGAAATACCTTCCAGGACCTGATTCCAGCCGCCCGGGTGAAATCCACGGGCGGACATCCTTACGAGATCAGCCGTGCCTGCAAGTCTCTTATCAACAGTCGGTTCGTCGAGGCGATCCCGAACGAGAAAGACAGGCGGGTCCGACTGCTGAAGCCGACCTCATATGGGAAGAAGGCCCATGACCAGGTCATAGTCGCCGCCGCCAAGCGGCTAAGGGAAGGCCTCTCTTTGGACGATGGTTTTCATGGTGTGGGAGAGAACAGGCGGTTGCAAGACGCCGCCGAGTCTTACCGCAAGAGAAACCGGACTCTCCTCGGTGTCCTGCAACTGTCCTTCTTCGACACCAACCCGGGCTGAGATGCAGAGTTGAGGGGCTCCGATGGAGTCGTAGAGGCTGTAGGAGCCGGTCACCCGTTACCGGCTATCAAAAGCCCTAATGGGCCTTTTGGAACACCTCTATCTGCCCTTCGGCTTGCTGGTCAGGGAACTCTTGGAACTGGGTTTGCCGGTGAGTTTCCGGGGAAGGGTATCAGCCATAGTTCGGATCACCGAGCACTCGGCTGTCAGGAGCGCCTTCGCGGCTCCGGATCGCATATCGCCGTACAACCGAGCCAGGGGAGGCACTTTGCCTGGGTCGCTGGTCGGCTCGTCAGTCGCTTGCAGCTCCATCTTTTTGTAGGCGGACTCTCGGAGGAACTCCGCAGCGACTCGGGAATCGCCACCGCCCCATAGGGCCAGCAGCGCCACACGAAGATCGGAATCGATGTCGCCACTGGGGCCGGCCTCGACCAGTGGGAGCCAGCCGTTCTTCAGCAGCCTCTTGCCGGCGGCGGTGGCTTTGTAGTCGGTGCGGCCGCGGGCACCGGGCTTCCCCTGGCGCACGAGCCGCGCTTCCAGCAAACGCTGGAGCGCGGGAATCGTGGCACCCTGGGAGAGGCCGGCCGCCTTCTGCAACTCGTACGGGGTGGATACCCCGCCATCGATCAGCGCCAGGACAAAGAGGTCGAGGTCGGTCCGCCGGCGCTTGTCACGAATCTCAGACATGTCGACCTCAGTATACGAGCCTCTGGGCCCGCGATTGAGCCCGGATCAAGATCTGACAACATACCTCGTCCTGCAGATCCTCGTCACCCGGCAGACACAGGACCAGCCAGCGGGCGAACCAATTGGCATACTGCTCCCACCCGGTCAGGTCATCTTCCGCCCTTCGTGAACGCGCCCAGACCATCAGTTCGTAGGGAGTCCTGAGAGATGCAGGGAGCTTCTCTGACGAAATGCGGTCCCGGTATCGCATCGCAGAATTCAGACTGTCAGCCAGAAGGCAGGGGAGAAGAAGAAGAGAGTATCCACTGTCCGTTCGGCATTTGCGACGTGGACGATGGGCCACCCATGCGATCAACGTCGTTGATGGACCACATTTTACGGCCACTGGAGGACCCAGTTGTGTACCCTTAGTCTGACAACAATTACTCGTCCGTTATGCAGATGACGCCCGAACAACTCGCGAGAGAGAAGATTGATTCGCTGCTCACCTCGGCAGGGTGGGTACTTCAGAACAACTCCGAATTCGACCGCAATGCGGCTGAAGGAGTGGCGGTGCGCGAGTTTTCACTGCCAAACGGCCCGTGCGATTATCTGCTCTTCGTCGGGGGGAAGGCCGCCGGTGTGATCGAAGCGAAGAAACTCGGGTCAACCCTCAGCGGTGTTGCCGAACAGTCTGAAAAGTACGTGTCTCAGCTGCCGGAGCATTTGGCTCGCTGGGCCGATCAGCTCATCTTCCACTACGAATCTACAGGGGAAGAGTCGTTCTTCTGCAATAAACGCGACCCAAAACCGCGTTCGCGCCGAGTGTTTGCCTTCCATCAACCTCATACCCTGCACACCTGGCTGAAAGAAGCCGACACCGTTTAGCGCCAATCGTGGGAAAAGGGAGATTCCAATTTCGCTCCCTTCTTGTGACCAGCAAGATCGTGCCAATGAAGTACACAGCAGACCTTCCAGTCGAGATATTTGCTGCTGACGACCTCAGTGTGCATCTAACGGTAGTAACAGGGCGAGGCACTGATTTGAACAGCTTCCATGAGGACTTGTACTGATAAACGATAGATCCCTATCGGGACTGCCCCGGCCGATGCGGCGCGTGGAAGCGCAATTTACTGCTCCGGGGCAGTTTCGATAGGGCCGTTTGAAGTGAGCCGTTGGCGTTTGCGGCGGGTGCGGTGATCCGCTATGGGATTTCAATGGGTGCCAGATGGCTTTTCGGTGAGCTAGTGGGGCGAAGGATGACGATTGCGGCTGCGCGGACGCGGGCTGCGGAGTCAGATGCAGGCTTGTTCTGCATTTTAGGAGCCGTGTTCTGATAGCTGGTATCCGAGTTCGAACGCACTCTTGCGATGCGTGCTAACGCACGACGTCGGGATCGGTGAAGCGGGGCCGGATGATCGTAAATGCGCTCACGAGCTGTCATCGCGGCACCTCCTTGGCTCTGGGGAGCCCAAGCTCGCGCGGAAAAACAACTGGCTGCTGGTGAGCCGTTCGACGACCAGCATGATGCTGGAGCAGGCTGGACAGCGCAAGCTGGGTGGCTCAGGTGGATCGACGCAGGCGGTCGTGCCGAGTAGCGCGCGGCAACGTTCGAGCGCAGCACCCCGACTACGGTTGGCGAAGAGTCCGAAGTGTCGGATGCGAACCAACCCTTTTGGCAGAACGTGGATGAGGAAGCGTCGCAGGAACTCATGGGCGGAAAGGGTCATGACCTTCTGCTTGCCGCCGTGGGCATAGTCTCGCCAGAGGAAAGAGACGCGATCGCTCTCAAAGGCCACGAGACGATGGTTGGAGATGGCAACGCGGTGGGTATAGCGGGCAAGGTAGTTGAGAACGTGTTCGGCGCCCCCGAAAGGTGGCTTGGCATAAACCACCCAGTCCTTCTGCCCGAGTTGCCAGATGAAGTGGCTGAAAGCGGGAGCTGAGGCAAGTTCCTCGAGCGAGCCATGGAACTGGAGCCTGTTCTGCTCGAAGAGTTCACCAAGCCCCATCCTGAACCTGCGACGGAAGCGGCGGCTGAGTGCCTTGACGGGCAGGAAAAAGCGTCGCGAGGAATCGATCCAGTTGGAGCCATCGGGAGTGAGGCCGCCGGCGGGAACGATGTAGTGGACATGGGGATGATGCTCGAGGTTCTGTCCCCAGGTATGGAGCACGCCGAGGAATCCGATGTCGGCTCCCAGGTGTCTGGGGTCACGAGCCAGTTCGAGCATCGTCGCTGCGCTGGTGCGGTAGAGCAGGTCGTAGAGCAGCCGCTTGTTCTGCAATACAAGAGCGGAGAGTTCATGGGGCAGGGTGAACACGACGTGGAAGTAGGGCACGGGCAGCAGTTCAGCCGAACGCGCGGCCAGCCACTTGGCACGCGCGTTCCCCTGGCACTTGGGACAGTGCCGGTTGCGGCATGAGTTGAATGAGATGGCCTGGTGTCCGCAGCCGACGCACTGATCGCGATGGCCGCCCAGTGCCGCGGTGCGGCAGCGGACGATGGCATCGAGCACCTTGCGATGCGGCCATGCAAGATGCGACTGCTGCTGTTACCGGAAACTGTTGCCCGTTCGACGGACGATGTCGGCCACCTCGAGGGCGGGCCGGCTCATCGCTTCATCAGCCTCCTAGACCGCTTCACCTCGTGAGGGCTCGACACCTCGATGGCTTCCAACGGGCTGGGAATCGCCTGCAGGTGGCGTCGGGACAAGTGCAGGTAAACGGTGGTGTGAGTGAGCTTGGCATGACCGAGAAGAACCTGGATGGTACGCAGGTCGGCGCCGGCTTCCAGCATATGAGTCGCGAAACAATGCCTCAGGCTGTGAGGAGACACATGCTTCTTGATGCCTGCACGCTCGGCGGCCTCGCGTACTGCCTGCCAGACGATCTTCTCTGTAATGGGAACATCTGCCCGCCAACCCTTCACCGTACCTGGGAACAGATAGGTCTTGGGCTTCATCCAGCGCCAATACTCGCGCAGAGTCTCCAACATCTTCGGGGTCAGCAGCACGTCACGATCGCGGCCACCCTTGCCTTGGCGCACATGAATGACCATGCGCTTGCTGTCGATGTCGGTGACCTTAAGGTGGCACATCTCGGCCCGTCGCAAGCCCGTTGCATACAGCATCATCATCATGGTGCGATGCATCAGGTTGCTGGCCGAATCGATCAGACGCGCTACCTCTTGCTGGTCGAGTATGGTTGGTAGTCGAAGTTGACGCTTGGGAAATGGTATGTGATCCGGAAGGTAAGGCCGACCGAGCGTCTTAACGAAAAGGAAACGCAAAGCGCAAGTTCGGAGCCCGATGGTCCCGGGTGACAACTTGCAATCGCGAAACAGATGAACCTGGTACTGTCGGATATGATCCGGTCCTAAACGATAAGGCGAGCGATGGAAGTACCTTGCGAAATCCTCCACCGCATGGAGATAGCAACGAGTGGTGCTCTGGGAATAGTTGCGACGCTGGAGTTCATCCAGCATCAGCTGCCGAAGATGGGTCACGGTAAACCTCCTGTGACCCGAGGCTTACACAGCCAACAATGCCCGGAGAAAGCCAATGCAGCAGCGGCCGCCGCGCCAACGGCTTAGTTCAAACGCCGTTTCGTCCAAGAAAGAATTGGTTTGGTCTGGGGCCGGTCTACCGGGCAGCTCAACTGGCGCTCATGTTGCCAATGTGGGAGTGAGCTGAAGCCGTGTGGGGGCGTTTCCAAACGCCCCCGGCGTACCGGCCGGCCGGCGGGGTGGGTCCTGGGGGTGAGGCCTGTCGGCGCCGGGCGGGGGAAATAAATGGCGGCCCTGGGGTGGAAGAGGGTCCGGCGGGTGAACGGGAGCTGACCGGGACGGCCTGCCCA
>JBEKCX010000618.1:0-3970 GCA_050014655.1 Occallatibacter sp.
CGCGACGTGCCGGAGTCTTGCGACGCAGTGCAATCCCCGTCGAGACCGTGATTGCAGTAGCATGGCAGACGAGGGCCCATAGCTCAATTGGTCAGAGCAGCGGACTCATAATCCGTTGGTTCAAGGTTCAAGTCCTTGTGGGCCCACCAAATAAACCATTCGTAATCAGAAAGATACACCCACCAACCCTGGTGGGTGTTTTCGTGTCTAGGCCCCAGGGAACCACTTTGGGAACCACTTGTACCTTCAGATGTACCTATGGAAAGGGCCTCCCGAAGGAGGCCCATCTCACAAAAGTCAGTCTCTATGCAGCGCGTTCGATTGGCTTCTTCGCAACACTCTTGGCTGGCTTCTTCGGCGCAGCGTCCAGCTTATTGATCGCGCTCTTGAGGTGTCCTGGGGACAGGTGGGAATACCGAGCGGTCATCGCGATCGTCTTGTGGCCCATCAGCTCCTGGACAGTCTTGAGGTCCACGCCGGCCATGACCAGACGGGAAGCGAAGGTATGGCGGAGGATGTGCCAGGTGACCCCGACGACCTTGGCTTCTTCACAAGCAACTTCAAACCACGCCTGCGGATCCTTGATCGGCATGTGCCGGCGATCGTAGAAAAGAGTGTTGAACTTTAACTCTTTCTCCCGGCAATATGCCTGTAGCTTAGTCAGCGAGTCGATCGCCGTCTGATTGAGGTGGACGTAGCGGTCGCTGCCGTTCTTGGTTCGGTTGAGGTAGATGAGCCTGTTCTTGAAATCCACCTGGTCCCAGGTCACCGAGAACTGCTCGCTCCGTCGCATTCCCGTGTGGAGACCGATATCGAGCTGGTACATGCAGTGCGGCCGCTTGTCCTCGATGACCGCTCGTAAGCGGGCTTCTTCGTCTTCAGTGACGAACCGGATGCGCCCCGGGTTTTCCTTCTTCTGAGGCACGAACCGAGCTGGGTTGGTGTGGACCTTCAGGTTAGCCATGCCGAGAGCGTAGGTCTTGCTCACAGCAGCCTTATATCGATTTCTGGTTCCTGGGCTCCACTCTTGCTCATCCATCATCTCGGACAGCCAGCCGCCCAGTTCCTGAGGTGTAATCGAGTCAGCCACACGCAGGCCGAATTCGCCGGTGGCAACATCCAGCCTCTGTTTGAAGTTCTTAGAGTCAATGTGATTGTCTTTCGAGTACCGTAGTGCATCCTCGGCGATCTCTTTGAACTTGATCCCGCGACGGCCAGTCCTCACTGAGATCTTGATGCCCGCCCGCAGCTCTGTCATGCGCTGCTGGAACATAGTGATCGCATCGCTCTGGCTCCCGATCGACTCAGTGATGCGCTTTCCATCCTTGGTGTAACGGATCCACCAGATGCCAGAGCCCTTGACCTTTTCGTAGACCCCTTTGTACTTCACGACCTTCGGTTTACGCGGCATCAGGGCCTCCCTGATGGAGGGTACCATGCACATCCGATGGGTGTGAGGGACGGTTATCCACATTCCCACGTACAGGCTGTGTATGATTTCCGCGCGAGAAGCGCGCCAACTCGGTGTGCTGAACCATGACCTTCTTGCCGATGCGGCGTGTCGCGATCCGCTGCTGCTGGATCAGGTAGTCAAGAGACCGAACGCTGATCGAGAGCTGCTGGGCTGCGGACTTCCGGTCGTACAAGAGGCGAGTGGCGGGCATTTCCATTGGAACTCCAGGTCAGGTTTATTTACCAACCGCCAGCCCTTCACATGCGCGATCAGGTGAGGGCCGGCGGAAGGGCCTCGGGAAACTGGCGGAGTCTCGACCGACGCTACTTCACCCGAAACAGCCTGTGCGCTGGGGTAGGCGTGGTCGCGCCCAGCATGCGTCTGAGGCCTTCGCGCCTGGCAGCTATCTGGGACAGCTGGGCGTCCAGTCGCGCGAGTTCGGCCATCAACAGGTCCCGGAGGTGGCGGTTACCAGCCGGGCTTCGTTCGGGTGTCATGGGTATGACTGTAGGCGGCGCGCACGGCGCCAGCCATCGTCGATAGGGCTTAGATCGAGTACGGAAAACCCCTGAAACGCAGAACGGCCCCGGGGTTATCTATCCCAGGGCCGAGCTGCAGTCGGTACTGCTTTGTGGACGTCGCCTGCGAAACGTCGATGGCCGGTTAGGATCCGGACGGAGGCACAACGGTCGGCGGAGCCGTCGTTGGGGGAGGGGTGATACCGAGTGCGGTCGCCAATGCGGACCACAGGCTCATGATCGAAGTGTTCACGGTCGTGAGCAGTCCTTCAAGGGACATTACGCTCTGACTGAGGTCTTCCTTCAGCCCGCCAATCTTCTTGGTGGTCGTCGTGACGAAGCAAGCCGACGGGTTGGGAAGGCCCTGGCCGTCAATAGCTGATAGGCGGGTGGAGAGTGCGCTGATCTGGGTCTGAAGATCCGTTGAGGGCGGTGTCGTGGACATGATGTTCCTTCTGGAGCTGTTCTCGTAATGAGAACGATTGTGCTCAATTTGAGATCAATTTGGGTCTTTTACTTCCCGTTACTGGTGCATGAGCTGCGCTTCCATTTACGCAGCAAGCAGGATGGGTTGCAGTGCATTCTCGACATAGCGCAAGACCCTGCGCAGTTCCTCAGCAGAAGCATCTCGCTTGATGGAATTCGCGCGAAAGCTGATCACGCGCACATTGTCATCGGTATACCCAAGCTCAGGTATCAGCTTGTCAAGTGTGGGACTGGCATCCGTAGGTTTACCATCACCAGTCTTCAGCTCGATACCAAGCACAGGGCAGTGAGTGGGGATATGTATCTGCTTCCAGTCCAGAGAAAACGGAAGACCATCGCGTTTTGCACGGAATTTGGCACTTTGATAAAGCTTGTATTCAGGTTTCTCGCTCCATGGATCTGGATGGCGTAGACGAACCTGCTGCGCACTGACTTGCCTATGAATGCAGCCGCATCCTTTGCTGAGTCCATTTCGGAGAGAATCTCCGATAACAGTTCGCTCGATGCCACTACCACACTGACATTGACACAGCCATAGCGGATGGCCGCTCTTGGAGGTTCCGGCGCGTGACAGCACGAGCCAGTTTACAAATCGTTTGCCCGTCAGATCGATCAGGCGATGTCCTTTACCTTCACCCTTAGCCATGATCGTTACTGGTGGAAAAGCTGCGCCTCTCTGCCCAAATAACGGCGCGCGTTGAGCAATGAGCCGCCGAGCTCCTGCTCGGCCTTCTGCCGCATGGTGTACGCAGGCTGAGAATCCTTGAAGTTGCCTCCAAAGCGAACGCGTGGGCGGGAGAGCTTCATATCGTTGATGAACCGCTGGACTCTAGTGCGCGCGATCCGGTCGCTGATCATTGCGGACACGCCGCCGCCGATGATCGCCCCTGCCCAAGCACCAGGGCCTGGCAGGATGAACTCCCCAATAGCTGTGCCTATCGCTCGGCCTGCAATGAATCCGGTGAGGCCTGCAGCTTGAGCCGCGGCGGCACTGATGCTTGCTCCAACAAGGTTGCCCCGCTTGGCAGTGCCGGAGGAGATGGCAACGTCCATCCCAGCCAGAGCCAGGGTCATCATGTTAAACGGATTGCCCTGGACTCCTCGGCCTAGCGCATCCCAGGCTGCCTCACCGATGTCCATTCTCTGGCCAATGGTGAAGTCATAGCCCGGTTGCTTGCGCTCTCTCTTCCGTTTGGGGTGATGCCAAAGCATGGTATGGTTTTTCCGTATGGGACGTTATGGGAAAGACTTCAGTCAGCTGTACCGGTCACTGCGTGATCCCGAATTCCGTGCTCAGCAGATAGCTGAAAGTCAGCAGAAGACCGCGAGTCGGCTGAGGGTCGGCCGCTGGATCTTCGTTCTGGTCGCTGCGGGTCTAGCTTTCCTCTGGGTGATGAATGCTCTAGGCCACCCCGTCTGACGCGTAGATCTTCGCCAGACGGGCCCGCACGGCCTCAGGCTTCCCTTCCACATCACACTCCCAAATCACGTGCACATTGAAGCCCAGGCGCTT
>JBEKCX010000619.1:0-3132 GCA_050014655.1 Occallatibacter sp.
ACGATCCAATTTTCGCCGCCCTTTGGTGAGTTTACAGTTATGGTTCCGGATACCAATTTATTCTTATTACCACTAGATTGTTTGTTTGGATTGCGAAACATCATCCCGAACATCCCTAACCCAGCAAGTCCCAGCATCGGGTTTATTCCGCCGCCCCCAGTACTACTGCTTCCTGTTCCTCCTCCCAAACCACCACGCCCTAGTCCTCCTAATCTACCACCTCTCATTTTCTACCTCCATTAAAAATAGATAATTCATTCTTCTACCACAAATCATAACTAAAGATAAATTCGCCGTCAAACAGCAGGTGCAACAAGCAAGAATTGAGACTGATGTGCAGGCTGTGTCATAATTGGATAATGAAGTAAAGCGCCAGCCAAAGCCTCAGAAACCATTAAATGGTTAAAAAGTTCAACATTATGAAGGAGAACAGATGAGTCACCCCGCCATTGATTTAATCGAAAATGGCTCTTACCAAAAAGCCGCAGAATTAATGCTCAGAAACATTTATCAGGAAAATTATACCAAAGCGCAAATTGATTATTGGACTGATGAAATTAAACGGAACCATGAGCAGGCCAAGAAAACGATTCCCGATTTCGCGATTATGCCGAAAACTACAGCTGAAAAAGTTTACTTTGCTATTAATAAGCGAATGACCCTACAAACAGAAGATTACTGAGGTTTATGAGATTAATCGGAGAAAAAGAGATGGAAATCACATTAATCAAGGAAAAAGAGACGCCGGGTACTTGGAGATATAAAGAGAATAAAGAAGATCATCCAATGACCATTTATTTAACCAAAGAGCAGGTTAAAGAACTTGGTAATCCTCAAACAATCAAGATGACGATAACGGTGGCATAGACTAATTGTTAGAGTGTGAAGGGGATAATTAGTGTGATCGCCTTATTAGTAATTGGCATTCTTGGCCTTATAGGTTGCACAGTGATGCTGATAGCGAGCGCAAAAAATAAGAAGACAATAAGATATCGGGCTATAGGACTAATAGGAATAGTGGTTAGCTTTATATTAATTATGATGGGCGCGGTGGGTTCATTTGGCACACCTAAATCACCATCTTCGACGGTGGCACCATCAGCTTCAAGTGTGTGCTCTCACAAAATAGAGTCTTTAAATCTGGTATAATACCTTCGCAAAGCAGTCCATCTTTAAATCTAGTTCAGCTGTGGGCCGAGTTCAAAGTATTAGCAGTGACTTGCTACACTCCAATCGCCTCAGCCACTTTGGACCAACTCTTGTCCTGATCTCCTTCAAGGCGGCGCAGATAGACTGTGGTTACTGCTAGGCTGCTGTGGTCCAGAAACCGGCTGACATCTTCAACAGTTTCTCCCGCATCCCGGCGAAGCTTAGCGGCTGTATGCCGGAAGATGTGTACTCCAGAGGGTGTAATTCCGGCCTTTTTGAAGTATCGCTGGAGGTTTCCATAGAATGTTCCGCTGGTGATACCTTTACTATGGTGCGATAGTGATGGCCACAAGGACTCATCTTGAGGCATTGTGGATAGGTCTTTCCCAAAGGCTGCCAGCGAGGCTCTGATGGCGTTTAGCGCCGGTTGTGGTAACTCCCGATGCCCCTGTTTCCCACCCTTACCGCGATAGGTGTAATAGACCCGGTCACCATCCGAAATGATGTTACCAGCTTTCATTCCGATTACCTCTGTTCGCCGACGGCCGGTCATCACCAGTGTTAGAATAATTGCCCTGTCTCTTAAAACCAAGTGGTGAATCCGGAACCACTTTTAATAGCTGATGCACCTGGTCACCGGATAGGCCTCTGGGAGTTGAAGGTGAAGTTTGGGGTCGCTGCAGCTTATCACAGGGGTTGGACAGGACGATATCCATCCGAATCAGAAACCTGAAAAAGGAACTGATACAGGCGATGCGAGCGCCGATGGTGATGGCCGAGGGCTGTTTACCAGATAGGCCTGGACTATGGGCGTAGACAAAGATATCCTGAGAAGTTACATTGTCGGGCTGCTTACCGGAACGTCCAAAGAAGTCCTGCAGCATCCGCGAGTAACCTTCCACTGTCCGCCGGGAACCTGAGCGTTGCTCTTTCTCGGCCAGGAAGGCATAGAAAGCCCGCTGCCAGCCAGTAGCGGTATGAGTGAAGTTGGTAAGCGTCGTAGTCATGATAGTAACTCCTTTTTATAGTGTTACAACCATACATCACTCTGTTTTAAGAGGAAGTCAAGCAGAAAGATATCAAGAATATGTTGTGTTAGAATTGAAAATAACCTTGTCAGAAGGAGGCAACACGATGAAGGTAATTAAAGTTGCGAAAACAGTAAGAGTGCCAAATTTTGGAAAGCTATTTACTGGATCAGTTATAATTCAGCCGATAATCGGCAAAGAATTAAGTAAAAATATCGTCATCGCAAAGGTTACCTTTGGCCCGGGAGTGCGGAATAAGTTTCATAGCCACTCGTCTGAGCAGATACTCATCGTTACTAAAGGAAAAGGCATAGTTGCTACGGAAAAAGAACAGAAAGCTGTTGTCGTAGGAGATGTAATCTTTATACCCGCTGGAGAAAAACATTGGCATGGAGCGGTAGAGGGTTATAAGTTCTCGCACCTTTACATCATGCCCCCTGACAGCAAAACAACTCAGCTTGAGGATTAAACGTAGTTTAGACTGATCTGTTTTTAAGTAGTTAGGCAGATTAGGATTACTTTACTTTAATATCAGTGTCTTTAACTGGTGCAAACCCATGAATGAGCGGAAAGCGGAAGAACCCGAATACTTCCTTTGTTCGCAAGAAGCCTATAAAGATGATAATAACTCCAGACAATTCAAGGATATAGAATGGTGCACCACGCGCAGTACCTAGTCTCAATAATGAGCCTCCGATAGCCGGTAATAGCGCCCCTATAGCAATGAGCACATTCGACTGTACGCGATATGGCAGGATGCGCTTTCTCCAAAAGACCCATGCGCTATAAAGCGCCCCGCCGACAAGAGTAACAGTCCCATAGACATTCATCAGACCAGTCAAGATACCAACATCAGTTGGGACGATGATTTTGTCCGTTAACCTCGTAGCGGTGCCCAAATCAATATTGGTTGTAAATAATCTGAAAGCACTGTAAACAGATATAACCACAACGA
>JBEKCX010000620.1:0-3102 GCA_050014655.1 Occallatibacter sp.
TTGCACTACGGAGCATCTTCTTAATAATGAAGGTCGACGGTGCTGGTACATCGTCAGTTACAGAATAACATAACCCACTTATTGGGTCAACGTCGGCAATGAGGATAGGCAATTACCCGAATTTAACCATAAAATTAAACCCTACAATTTAAGCATAACTTGAGTACTTCGCAAATCCTACGTTTGATAGTTGCCAAGTCAGCATTGTTCGTTTTCTGAAAATTATATGAAAGTTTAAATAAACGGAAGGGGCCTTTCACAAAGGCCCCTTCCTAAACTCCTAAAGTAACTGAACTCTTATTAGAATCCGGAAGATTGCTTAAGACTCTGATTTATCCAGAAACGTGAGCAATAGAATCCAATCCACAATATGCCCGCAGACCCCGAGACTGAGAATGTTTGCGCGTTGTAACCATTGAGCCATGGTTGATAAACAGCAAATTGGCTCGGTGTCGGCAGGGATACGCACCACTGCTGTTGAGCCTCGTATTCGTTCCCCTGGACCACCAGTTGTTGTGTCGCGCTCACGGTGGTAGCGGCGAGGGCTTGCGCATACAGGGAATTCCAGGCAGGGTCATTCACTTCCATCCAGTCGGTATCGGCACCCGTCTGCCAACGCCGGAAACCAAACAACGGCGGGAAGGTGAAGCCCAGCGATGTGTTCCAGTTCAATGCCGGAACTTTGAGAGCACGGACATAAGCATTGAAGGAAGCAGGATCCATCGTGGAGATGGACATCGTAATACCGACTGAAGCGAATTCAGACTGCACTATCTGCAGCAAGCCTAGATCACTATTGGTAGCAGCTACGATGCTAGTGTTGAACCCGTTAGGATAACCTGCAGCAGCTAGGAGCGCTTTGGCGCCTGTTGGGTTGTAGGCATATGTCGCCTGCAGGGATGCCGGCCACTGAGTGTACGGGTACGTCCAGCCAGACATATACATCGAAGTCATCGTGGAAGGATAAGGGGGAGCTGAACCATCATAGTAAGTTTTAGCAATTGTGGCCAGGTCTAGTGACATTTGCATTGCCTGTCGGACCCTGATATCGCTAAAAGGCGTAATGTTATCTTTCGGGTCTACAGTTGCCGGACCACCGCCGGGATAAGACAGATCTTTTAAAATCGGATCCGTTTGCAGTAATTGTTGTTCTTGTTGCAGCGTCAGACTATCGATAACGTCAAGCTTGCCCGTGCGCACTGCTGCTAACGCAGTAGATTGGTTAGGTATTATGAGGATACTGAGTTGATTTATGTAGGGAAGCTGATTCTGCGGATAACGCTCATCTGTTCCCCAATAGGTCATATTCCTGGTCAACGTCATTGCACTGTCATCTACCCAATCCGATAAAATGAATGGTCCGGTTCCTATTTGATCGTGCCAGTTATTAAGGTTTCCATATTGCTGCACTGCTTCAGGTGCTTCAAAGTATTCATCACTACCGCCACCTTGCATGGTCTCACATATGGACTCCTCGCTCACTCCGTTCCACGTGAAAGAGACCGTAAAGCTACCCGTGGCGGATACCGATTGCAGGGCCGTCCACGCACTATTGGGGTCAATGAATTTAGTGAATCCATCGCCCAGACCGCACAGTCGGTCGTAATGATAAATTACGTCAGAAGCGACAAACTCTCGCCCATTTACTGGCGCTATATTTTGCCAGTTAATTCCCTGCCGTATATTTATCACCATGGTGTTTGGTGTCGAAAACTCCCAATCGGAAGCCATATCACCAACCTCATAGGTGCTGGGACGGAAGTCCAATTGGTAGGAAAATACTGACGGGTTCAGTGTCCAGTCGTCAGCAACCAGTGCGTCCTGCCATGCATTATTCACGCTAACTAACCCTGCGATAGGACTAGCATCATCAAACCCAGAAATGTCTGTATTCAAGGAAATAGTCATTGTTCCGCCATAGGTCGGCATGCCGAGGCTGTCCCACCAGTTTCCCGTAGTCGTAGTTGTCGAGGCGGTTGTGGCTGGAGTAGAAACTGAGGTTGACGACGGTGGAGCAACCACTGCTGTTGATGTAGTTGATACTGGGGCACTAGTTGTTGAAGTGGCTGGCATTGAAGTAGCCGTTGTTGTCGTGGTTGATGAAGAACAAGATGCTAACACTAGCGATGTGACCAAGAGCAAACTCATTACAATCCAGATGACTCCTCTTTTCATTTGACCCCCTTTATTTCATTTATAACCGTTTTTACACTCGACTTTTTGATTACATCCGAAAACAAATGTGAGAAAGGCTCTAAGTTAAACCTGATTGCACCCAGGGCTTCGCTCCTGGGATGGTATATCAACCACATTCAGCATCGCATTCAGTACAGAATATTGTAAGTTGAAAAATGCTGTACCACCTGTTTTCACTTTTGTCAAGCGGCATTCGTTTGAATAAATAAGAAATTGTTTGTTAAATTACCTTACATTCTTTCGGAGAGTAATTGAGTTTCATCTTTTTATCACGTATAACTTAAAATAGAATAAGTCAATTCTTATCTGCATCGAAGTGGTATCACTTGACCTAATTCTAAATGGTCACGGATTTTTTCTGGCGCTTGCATTTTTTCAACTCATTCGAGTAGCCGGGGAGATTTCACAATTTTGTTTTCATTTAAGTCTTCATTTTAGAAAAGTTACTGTCAAACTGGTCCGCCGCTAATGCTAACGTTTGATGAAAAACTCACTAAATGAAAGAGGCTGGGGTGGACCCCCAGCCTCTTATTACACAGAATTGTTACACAGGTTGTCTTGAATCATGTTGAAGGATTTCCAGTATCCTCCTGATGCGTCTTTACTGGCTTATCCAGAATCTCGCCCCGTATTCGTCCAGCAACAAAGGACCAAAGTATCCGGAAATAGAGGCATATTGATCATTAAAGCCATGAAGTGACGGTTGATACAGCGCATATTGGTATGGTTGAAGCAAAGATATTACGAAATGCTGTTGCGCCACATACTCGTTCGCCTGCATTACGATCGCCATGACTTGAGCAGTAGTCGTGGCTGCGATAGCTTGCGTATAGAACGCATCAAAAGTAGGATCGCTAACCATCGCATCATTAGATGAAGCGCCTGTCTGGAATTTCGTAAGCTGTC
>JBEKCX010000621.1:0-8798 GCA_050014655.1 Occallatibacter sp.
GCGGCGTGAAGGTAAAGGTCAATGTCTGACTTGTGCCAGCTGCGACATTGCAGGCATTGTAATTCGGAGCGTCGCCGCCGATAGATGCGCCGCTGCCGCTGGTGGGGTAGATCTGTACCTCGATATTGCCGTTGGTCAGATCGCCGCCGGTGTTCTGGAATGTGGCGCTGATGCTCGTGCTTCCGGTGGCGGTGATCGTAGCCGGAGTAACACTGCCGGTAATGGTGAAGGCCGGGGCTGCCGGGGGCGGCGCCGCAGCCACCGTGAATGTGCCAGCCGAGGGAATCGCTGTCCACAACTGCCCGCTGGAACCGGAAACATTCACTTCCACCGTGTAGGTTCCCACTGTGGCGGATGCGGCTATAGGAACGGCCGGCGTGTAGGTCTGCGTCTGGCCGTTGGTGAAGCTCTGCGAAGCCTCTGGCGTGGTCTGCACCACGTTGCCGCCGGGATCGAGAACAACGATCGAGACCGAACCGCCGGTCATAGTGTTCTCCGTGCACTTGACCGCGACCGTGAGGGTGGTGCTATTGCCCTGCGTAACCGGGTTGGGCGCGGCAGTCGCCGTGGCCGTAAACAAGGGATCGGTGTTCGACGGCGTGGCAGAAGCCTCGTTGGACATGCCGCTGGTTCCAATGCTGTTGACGGCGGCTACTTCGTAGTAATACTCCGTTCCATTGGTCACCGTGCTGTCGACATAGGTCACGGCGGTAACGCCGGTGGCAATCGGTGTCGTGCTCTCGCCGCCCGCTGTCGTGCCGCGGTACACGTTGTAGCTGGTTGCGTTGGTGCTGGCGGTCCAGTTCAACGTCACCAGTCCATTGCCGCCTGCGGCCGTCAGGCCGGTCGGCGCGGTAGGCGCAACCGTAACGGCCGGAATCACGTAGAGCGTGACGCTCTGTGCCGGAACAGTGGCGTTGATCGCGTTGGCCGTTACCGTCACGCTGCCCAGGCTGTTGATGGAAGTCTGGCTTGCGGAGGATATCTGATAGGCCTTCGCTGTGCCGCCGTTCGAGAAGTTTGCCAGGTTGACGGTGACCGCCGTGCTGCTGGTCTGTTTGTTGATCACCATCACCGTCATTGCGCCGTCGGATGTTCGCACAGCGGCAAATGCGGATAGATTATCGGGATTGGCAACCGTGGTCTGTACGCTGGTGTCTCCAAAGGTGGAGAGCTTGCCGTCGTAGTTGCGGTACATCTTATGCGCCAACAAGACGAGGGTTTCAGTTTGTCCGGAAGAATCGGTAGGAATTCCCCAGTAGGCTCCCATGTCGAAGCCGTAGTATCCAAAGATGCCCAGCACGTCGGCATGGACGGTTGCTCCAGCCAGGGTTGTGTCGTCTTCTCCCCAGCCGCTGTACTCCGTGCAGCCGATCTGCGGCCCGTCGCCATTGGGGAAGGCGGCTTTGACCCAGGCCTGCATCGTGGGAATGTAGTCAACAATTCCCCCGTTCTGGCCGCCGTCGGCAAACCAGCCGCCGGCATCCGTGTAGGTCGGATCCCAAAGCATACGCGTATCCTGGTTGTAATTCGGATTGGTGTCGCTGTAGCAGTGAACGCTCAATATATCGATCAGGCTGACGCCGTTGGCCTGCTTATACGCGGCAAGCTGCTTGAGCAGCCAGGGATAGTAGTACATATTGCCGTGGGTAGCGTAATCGGAGCCCGCGCCGGTTCCGCCGGCCTGGTCTTTTGAGCTCAGCCACATTGGCCACCAACCCCACTCCTCAGGACCGATAATCTTCGCATTTGGGTCGGCAGCTTTGATGGCGCCCGCGTAAGCCTGAATATCGGCCCATAGCTCGTCATAGGTCTCCGGATTTGGATGGACATCGGCATGGGTTCCGATCCAGTCCGACGGCTCGTTGTCGAGCATGTAATACTTGACTCCGGTGGCCGTTGTCGAGTTGCCCCACTTGGCAATCAGGTGGTCGATCCACGCAGTCTGGATGGCAGCGCTGTTGGTCGTATAGGCGTCGGTGGGATCGTTCTTGACGTAGGTCGTCGCAGTTGCGCATCCTGAGCCCGCATCTGGCACCCACGGGTCGGCGCTGTCCGCGAGACGACCGCACCCTGTAGTCTGCGCGCCGTACTTCTTCACCGAGAAGGACCAAAGCGAGGCCGTTCCTGCCGTAGCACCGGCGCCGACCTTGGCGATATAGGGAAGCATCGGAACCGTAATGATCGGCTCGGAATTGGCGGCTTCAGACGCAGAGATGAAAGCGTCGGCGAAGCCGCCCTCCGTGAAGGGATCGCTCATGAGATAGCTCTCCCAATACCAGTCGGCGCTGAGATTCCAGGCGTCCTGCTGCCAGTTATACGTGCTGCTGAGGTCGCCCCCGAAGCGATGGACCGGAGCGTTCATGGTGGCAAGCTGAGACGTCTGCACCACGTCATCCGAGTTCATGAACATGCCAAACCCATAGATGTTGGGATTGATGGCATGCTGATTCTTGCTCGCGTCCACGCTCACGGTGGTGGAGCCTTGGGCGCCGAGCGGCGCCACGCAGAGCGGCGCGAAAAGGGCAGCTGCAAGCAGGTTGAGGCTGAATTGCAGACGCAGCCCCCTCATCGACACTCTTTGACTGGTGGAAGCGGACATACGTGACTCCTTGTGGCGCGGCACGCACCTTAATGGCGCACCCGACGGTAAACTCAAACCAAGGAAATCACATCAACGCAAATTAAACATCAATAAAGAGATAAGAGCGTTTCGAAGGAATCCTCCCCTTCACATACCCCCCCATCTTCCTGGGATCATTGCCCCAACAACTGTACTGCTGACGTCCGGTCACAACCGGTGGCTCAACCACACGAAGCAAGTGTATACCATTCCCGTGGGCATGGCAATGAGCCAGGCAACATGAGCCAGGCAAGAACTTGGCGGTGGATGGGGAACTATACTCAAGACGACGTACGGATACTTGATGAGGCTGCTATGCTTTTTGGTTGTCGCCCTGTGACTGTCAAGCGTCAGGCAATCTTGGGGAGAATCCCGGGCAGGAAACTTGGAGGTCTTTGGCGATTCTCACGCCAGAGGCTTCTGGAGTGGCTGCAATCGAATGATGATTAGCTGAGCAGCTTCTTGACTAGTTGGTCATGTGCCTTCCGCATTTCCACTCGTTAATGCTGAGGGGTTTTATATCCCGAATCGGTGTGCGTCCGAATCTCTCTTCGATGTAGTTCGCAAGCAGGTAGCTGTTCACCTGCCGAGTCGAGTGCGCCAGCGTGGGAAGATGCTCCGCCCTGTACAGGTTCGTGACTGCTCCGAACTTGGCGTCTGCCTTTTCCCCGGCTGTCCCTGCATTTACTTGCGAGATGGTCAGTTCGATGGTTTTCCGCAAATCCTTCTTAGTGCGATACAGCGCCGGGTCGAGAATCTCAGTCCGCTGATACCGTTTGCCGCCCTTCATCTCGGAGAAGCGAACCTCCCACACAAAGCCCTTGGCTCGTTCAACCTTTCGGATGCTACCCTATTGATGCCGTGCCCTTTTCAATCTCACTTTCGCTCGCCGCGCTTTTGGACAGTGCTGACCGGCGCGACTCCATCTTACATAAAGTGCGTTATTGTGAGTTGGGAAGAGGATCAGCGCTTGCATCGGGTTGATTCTAAAAGTGGCCCCGTAGCTCAGGTGGATAGAGCAGCAGTTTCTTAAACTGATTTTGACGGTTCTTTCACGAGACTGCATTGTGCCGAACTTCGCTGATAAACCATTTATTTATAATTATTTGGCGAAGGCTTCTAGATTGCACAGTGCTGCATGAAAGTGCAGAAATGTTGAATGAAGTGGTCACCGAATCGGTCACCAAAAACTTGCCCGTACAAGATGTTGGAAGACTGTTGAGGTCTCACCTTGATACCCCAGTATGGTATCCGAAGTCGAACAATCTTGACCGGAATGCTGATCTTGAAGAGGCATAATGAAGGGCAAAGGCTCGATGTGCCCACTTGCCAACGTTCTCGAAATCGAGGATAATTAATCTCGGAGGCGAGTTTGCTATATGGCAACAGCACTGGCTGCTCCCAACGTCGCCGGGTACTCGTTCGATCAGGCTCCTAACCTCTCGGATGCCGAGGAGCGCAGGAAACTGAGCGAGAACGCGATCAGGGTTTTCGTGAACATCGCGCAGAAATGGGATTTGAATGAAGTCCATGCGCGTGGACTGCTTGGCGGCGTGGCCTCCTCGACCTTTCATGCGTGGAAGACAAAACCCAAGGGCAGACAGCTCGACCAAGACACCCTGACGCGGATTTCCCTTGTCATCGGAATCTACAAGGCGCTGAACATCTACTTTGGCAAGCCGTGGGCGGACCGCTGGATCACACTCGAAAACCGCGGCCCCCTCTTCGCCGGCCAGGCTCCCATCGACTACATGCTTCGCCACGGCCAGCCGGGCATGGCGGAGGTCCGCCGGATGCTTGACGCCTGGCGGGGTGGACGTTGACGCCTCCGGTTCCGGAGTTCCGCCAGCGAGGAATGCACCGGCTGATTCCTTCCCGATACAGCGAATCCGGAACAGTTTTGGTAGAGGTCGCAGGGGATGAAGCGATGCTTGCGGATGCCGCACGGCTCGATGCCGCGACCAACGAGCGTGTTCAGGGCGAACTCTATGGTCTTAGCGGAATCAGTAATTTCGAACTGGTATACGGGATTCCCAACGCTCATATTATTCGGGCGGCGTTTCTTCATCCCGGCCCATCCGGATCTCGCTTCAATGACACAACTCGCGGCGCCTGGTATGCGGCCCAAGCTGTTGAAACCTCAATTGCCGAAGTTGCCTATCACCAGACAAAGCGGCTTTCAGAAATGGTTGTCCCCGGATTGCCCGGAGAACGGCCCGACCAAGAGGTCTCCTCTTATGACGATTGGCAGGCGGACTTCCATGCGCCATTTCATGTTCTGGAGCCAATTGAAGAATATGCGGATTGTCTTCAGCCTGAACCTGTACCGCAATGTTATCTACCGTCGCAACTCCTTGCGCGACAACTACTTGCTCAACAGTCGAACGGAATCCTTTATCGAAGCGTGCGGCATAAAGGCGGCACATGCCTAGCCTGCTTTCGGCCTGCTCTTGTATATCAGCCACGCCGGGCCGAGAGCTATGAAATCCGCTTGCAGGCAGTGCAGAATGGATATGAAACAGCAGTCAGCACAAGACGATCGAGCGCAGCATCTATCACAAAAATCTGCGCCGCGTCGTTTATGTCACCGGGGACGTAGCCGGAGCGGAGGAAAGCCCAGTCTACGCCATTATGAAGATGAACAAGGACCTCGACCATCTCAATCTTCCATCTGGATACACCCTGACCCGGTACAACGCGTCGATGCCGGAGTCCACGGATCACTACTCAATGAAATGGGACGGCGAATGGCACATCACCATCGAGGTCTTTCGCGATATGGGGCTGGCATTTGCTTCCGTGCTGATTCTCATTTATGTGCTTGTGGTTGGCTGGTTCCGATCCTTCATCGCGCCGCTGATTATCATGACCCCCATTCCGCTTACGCTGGTGGGCATTATGCCGGTGCACGCGATTTTAGGAGTATTCTTTACGGCGACCTCGATGATTGGCTTCATCGCCGGCGCCGGCATCATCGTCCGCAACTCGATTATTCTGGTTGACTTCATCGAACTTAGGATTCGCCAGGGAATGCCGCTGGCCGAAGCGGTCATTGATGCTGGAGCGACTCGTTTCCGGCATATGCTGCTGACCGCGGCAGCGGTTGTTGTCGGAGCAAGCGTCATTCTCACCGACCCCATCTTTCAGGGGCTTGCGTTGTCGCTGATTCGCCTGCATCGGGCGCGCCTTTCCGTGCGCAAAGAGATGAATAGGATAGTCGAGAGAGCGCCCGCGCCGCCGGATTGCGGCAAGCCATCCATGACGAAGGCCAAGCGAATCGCACCTAAGAGTGGACAACGCCCCACCGAGTGCCGGGAGTTATTCCTGAACCTCTCAGAGTATCTGGATGGAAAAGTGGAACCCCGCACCTGCGACCAGATGCGCCAGCATATCGACGCCTGCCCAGCTTGCGTTGCATTTCTGCGCGACCTGCGCGCCGCAATCGACCGCTGCCGCTCGCTGGAGGTTCCTTGCGATTCTGCTGTAGCGCCTCGCTTGCGTTCTATCCTTACGCAAGAGTATCTTCGCCTGCTGGGCCTTCCGGGTACAGAAGAAGTCCCCGCAGTTCTGTAACGAATCGGCTTGGTCATGTCTTTACTTCTAATGAACGAGGAAAACCATCATGGAAGTGAAAATCACGCATCTCGATCAGGTGAAGTTCGCCATTCAGTCACGGTCGCACTCGATTCTCTGCGACCAGCCCGCAGAGAATGGCGGCGAAGACTCCGGCATGACACCCCCTGAGTTGTTGCTCGCTTCGTAAGGTTCATGTGCGGCATTCTATGCCCTGCAATACCTGAAGACCCGCAATCTCGCGGAGACAGGTGTTGAGGTCACAGTGACCGCCGAGAAGTTGAAACAACCTGCCCGGCTTGGTAACTTCTGCGTCCTTGTTGTATCTCCCGTTTCTCTGACGGAAGAACAGACTGAAGGTCTCATGCGCTCCGTGCATCACTGCCTGGTTCACAACACGCTCCTGACGCCTCCGGAGATCAAGATAGAGTTGGCAATCGCCGAGTCCTTGAGCCGGGGACGGCCGCTTGCGTAGCACGGTACAAGCAGCTAAAATCGCAACTCAAGGACGAAGAAGAGGCTTGAACTGCTCTTCAATCAAGTTCAAATCAGTTTCCCCTCGGAATCGAGCCTGAACCTTGCCCTGGCTGTCGATCAGAATGATCAATGGAAGGCCGAGCACTCCTCCGTATAATTGTCCAAGTTTCTCGTCGCCCATCGCCACCGGATAGTTCAGCTTCATCTTCTTGTATAGTTCTCGCGCCAGTGCCGGATCGTCATCCATGGAGATGCCGATGATTTGCAGGCCACGCGGGCCGTAATGGCTTTGCCAGGCAACGAAGCGAGGCATTTCGAGCTCGCATGAGGCACACCAGGTGGCCCAGAAATCGAGCAATGCTACCTTGCCGCGATAGGCGCGGAGATCCAGTTTCCGGTTCTCCAAGTCAGTGCGCACGAACTCAGGCGCCTCCTTGTGAAGAAGCGAAGTTGGCGCCACTTGGGCTTGTGCCGCGTTGACTCCAACACACAGCCACAAAAACAGCTTCACTGTAGATGAGCAACGGAGTGTGCGCGGCGCAAACCCCACGGCCTTCGGAATGACTGACACGTCTCGCCACCATTCCTCGTTAGTAGCCCTGCTCAACCGGGTACCCTTTGTCGGCCCAGTCCGCGCCGAAGTTGTTGGCGAGATAGAGTACCTTCACATTGGCAAAACCCATGTCGTGCAACTTCGCGAACGCTGGCCCGAGGTTCGGACAGCGATTCCAGGGACAGCACCCGCAGTAGAGCACAATCAGCTTCTTTCGCGGGAGCGAGTTCACGCGATTCTGCAGTTGCTCGATTCCTGCTGGCTGTGATCCGGGCCCTGCGTATTCCGATCCGGGTATATGCGCCTGGGCGAAGAGCATATGCGAGCCAACCTGCAAGAGCAGGGGCTTGTCCTTGCTGGTCGTTTGCAGCAGTTGGACCAGCGCCTCCGGTTTCAGCAACTGAGTCTCTGGAATGGAAAACGCGCTTCCCGTGGGAACCGGGGCAAACTGCGCTCGGATCTCCGGTGAGAACGAAAGAAATGCGAATAGATACAAAGCGGCAATCCCTGATCGCCCAACCAAACCGATCTTCACAGTGCTCCTCCGATGTGAGTTTAACCCATTTGGTCCAGGCTCACTCGGTGTGCCCTGGACCATGAAGATGCTCCGTCCTATGGCCAAGTCGCTGTTTATGAAGAGCTTATGAGATCGTTGGCTCATGCAAGTCCTTCCACGGGACGCCTCTGGGAAACCGCCCCGCTGATCTGCTCCTGCTGAACCAAAGCTATGTAGCCGCGGGTTGGACAATTCAAGCCACGATCCAGGGTACTCGACAGTGACGGCTTCCAGCTGGTCCATTTTTCGATGCAGAACGATTCCGATAGATTCCTCTTATGGCAAACAAGGAACATGCCTGCAACTTTTCCGCTCAATTATGTATCTAACACTCCAAGGCATTTCAGGAGCCGTGTACGCTTCTTTGGTGCGGAGAATGATTGTCCAGATTTCAGTCTGGGTTGCAGCGACTGTGCATCGTTGGGGCAAATTCAGGCCATTCGGTCTCGCCGGGAGCCTTGCGTTCCTGGGATTGGCATTTTGCGTATTTGCTTGGGGCTTGCAATACAAGCTTTCGCTATATGGTCCACCGCAGTCTGTTTCGCATCAGATTCCAAAAGCCAAGCTTCTATCCAGAGATGAGCAATCGAGCACCGCGGAACACCCGCTGGTAATTCGGACGAAAACATCCACGAGAGTCATTTACACAGCGCCTACAGCTATTTTCTTGATTCTGTTGCTGGCAGTCAGCCGGTTGAACCCTCCAGTATCAAGAAGAGTGGAGAGGCGGGCTAATAGGTTGTTGCATCTACACCGCGCAATCTTAAACACTCTCTTTGTTCGGCCCCCTCCCGCTCTCGGCTAGACACTCCTTCATCGACCTTTCTGAAGCATTCGATCGAGTTCTGTGGTCGGGTGCAACAGGCCATATTCTCCATCGGAGAATGTGTCCCGTCCTCGTGAACTCAGCAATCAAAACTTCATAAAGAGGTGCATGCGAGATATGCGAAAGCGAACCTCCTTGATCGTCGCCGCAGGAATCACGTTTCCTGTTTTGGCCGGCATCGTTGCGTACA
>JBEKCX010000622.1:0-5550 GCA_050014655.1 Occallatibacter sp.
CAGATCGTGAATCAGCTTCGGCAGGTTGAGGTTGCAGTCGCGAGCGGAAAGACGACTGCGCAGGCCTGTAAAGAGGCAGCGATCACGGAACAGACGTACTACCGCTGGCGCAAGGAGTACGGCGGATTGCAGGTGGACCAGGCACGGCGGCTGAAGGAACTGGAGCAGGAAAACGCCAAGCTGAAGCGGTTGGTGGCGGAGCTGAGTCTGGATAAGCTGGTGCTGAAGGACATTGCCTCGGGAAACTTCTGAGCCCGGAACGACGGCGCAGTGCGGTAGACCATGCCAGCGAGCAGGGCATGAGTGAACGGCGAGCGTGCCAACTGGTGAACCAGCCACGCGGCACGCAGCGCTATCAGCCGACACAGCGTGAAGACGAAGATCGACTCACCCAAGCTATCGTTTTGTTGGCCGGCCAATACGGGCGCTACGGCTACAGGCGCATCACCGCGCTGCTCAAGCGAGCGGGCTGGCAAGTTGGCAAGGATCGAGTCGAAAGAATTTGGCGTCGCGAAGGGCTGAAGGTTCCACAGAAACAGAAAGCACGGGGCCGCTTGTGGCTTAACGATGGATCGTGCGTGCGGTTGCGGCCGGAGCGCAAGAACCATGTGTGGAGTTACGACTTCGTGAGTGCCAAAACGCATGACGGGCGCACGGTGCGGATGCTGAATCTGATCGACGAATACACGCGCGAGTGCCTGCTGATTCGATGCCAACGGAGTTGGTCGAGCGCTAGGGTGATCGGTGCGTTGGCGGACGGGATGGTGATGAAGGGCATTCCGGAGCATCTTCGCTCCGACAACGGCCCGGAGTTTGTGGCCAAGGATCTGCGCAAGTGGCTGGCTGCCACAGGCGCAAAAACGCTGTATATCGAACCCGGCTCTCCCTGGGAGAACGGCTATTGCGAGAGCTTCAATTCGAAGCTGCGGGATGAGTTTTTGAACGGAGAGATTTTCTACTCGATGAAGGAACTGCGTGTGCTGGCCGAACGCTGGCGCGTTCACTACAACACTGTCAGGCCACATTCCTCGCTGGGCTACAAGCCGCCGGCGCCGGCGGCATGGCTGACCGAGGCATCGCGAGCGCAGAAAGCGGAAGCAGGGCATGGAAAAGTGGAAAGCAAAGAACGCTTCCCACTTTTCCACACCCCCGACTACGGCGGCGGGCTGAGTATTAATCCCGTTGCGCTACACTAACAATCTCGCTGGTACAAAAGATCGGGCAGACCAATCCTGGAGATGAACGGCGACAGCTTCCGTCTCAAGCACAGCCGACGCAAACGAGCCTGACAGGCCGCTCCCAAACGCATCTCGGGGGAGAAGGGTCTCTGGAGCGTAGCAGAAGAGGGCCGTTTCCCCCGCACTCCATGCCCTATCAACTATTTAGATGGACCCCAATCCTTTGCCCCAGTGGCCTCCTATTATGCCGCCCTTGACACCCGCCGCCTCCCGAAAAAGCGCTCCACGCCAAAAGACATTCCTTCTCTCTGCGCCAAGTTGCGAACTGGCGATGGGAAGGATTCGCCTCAGTTGCGCCCAGCGAAGTTCGCCAGCCTTTGGCCACCATCCTCGCTATTTCGATTTGTTTGGTACAATTTGAACAGCGGAGTGGTGACAACTTCGCGGTTCGCTTTTCGCTTGCCGGTGGGCAGAGATGCTGGGCCGTAGCTTACTGTCCATACTCTCCATTCGCTTCGGCATTTGGTTATATCCGGTGGAAAACGTGGAAATGGGCGAAGGAGTGGACAGTAAGAAAAGACAGTAAGACCTGCGATTTGCGCTAAGCAATTGAAATTGCAGAGGGGACGTAGCTCAGTCGGTTAGAGCGCTGCCCTGTCACGGCAGAGGTCGCGAGTTCGAGTCTCGTCGTCCCCGCCATTCATTCCAAAGGACTTACGGAATGATGGCGCCTACAGTGACACCCCACAATCCAGCCCGCACCTATTGCACGACTCCTGAGCTTAGTCCCATAGCGCTCAGGAACGATCCCTGCGCCGCCCGTGTCTCATCACTGTCTTCCTGGGTGGCGGAAGCGCAGGATTGTGGTTTCATCCGGCGCCGCGGCCACGCCAAGATCCACTCCGGCAAAACGCCGCAGCACGGGCGACTCATAGAAGGCTTCTTCCATGCCAGGGTCCGATAGGCTGAACCACTGCTGCAGAAAATAAGTCCGAAGCATAATCGCAAGTCCAACCGGCTGGCGACCGTTGCCCGCCTTGGGGTAATGAGGCTCAACCAGAGAAAGTAGCTCAGACCACGGAACCACCCGGTTCATCTGGTCCAGAAACAGCTCCCGCTTGCTCCTGCGGCCAAACTTCTCAAAACTCGCCTGCGATGCCAGTGTCTGCTGAATCCGCGCCATTCGCTTCATACCTTATAGTCTATTCAAATATGACGCGGGTTGCAGACTTGTGCAGAGGTTCCAAAGAGTACAAGTTGCGCGTTTTTGGAGATGCTGCAACCTCTCCAGCGGCATTCCAAACCGCATAGCCTATCATTATCGTATTGATTACACAGCGTTTATGCATAGCTGGTTAGTAATAGGAAGAGTAAACCTAAGGCTGCTCTATTCAAAACCGGGGAAACCCGCATTTGCCCAGGGATACTCGCTCCGCGCGCAGGGGCATTCTGATTCGCGCCGCGGTGGCCAGCGCCTCCCTTCCTACCTCAGAAACCGGCATAAGCCAGCGCTGAGGCGCGGCCTAATGGTCCCGAAAGGCCGGCCGATTGCTGTTCTGAACCGAGCAATGGCAGCATGTACTCCCTGAATATCACCGTTGAGACCTTAATTTCATTTGTCGGGAGCGCCAGGCCAAATCTATTCCTTGCAGGACTTCTTGCGGATGCAGTTCGCCTCCCGAGGTGCGTGCATATAACCAATTGATTACACAGTGCTTATAGAGACATATTTATTAAGTGCTAAATATCCATAGGCTGCGGACGATCGTTTCCCAACCATCGGTGACGTCAAAGTTTTACATTTCATCGCTTGCACAATCGGCGGCATTGGCTTACGATCAAATCAACCAGAAACCAAGATTTGCCATTCCCGCATGCAGATGGCCACCTTTGATGGTGGTGTTGTTGACGGATTCAGGCAAGAATGTTCTTCAGAGGTGGATGGTTCCGCGACGAGCATCGGTTGCCCTTGTAGGGCGGATGGTCTGGCGATGATCGGATGAAGGGCTTAGCATAGAAGTTCATTTGCTAAGTCAGGATAGCGGAGCTTTGTGCATCTTGATGCCCCACAAGGAAGAAAGTATCTCGCGCTTCGCCCTTTACGCCCATCCGCATCGCTGCTCTTTGTCGATTGTGCGGCGCGCCGGTCGTACCCGAGGCGCCGCGCAAGTTCACGGCAGTCCTGGCGGACGCTGAAGATCTGGAGCCGATAGTCGCCTGATTGCAAGTTGCTTCCGACGCCAAACCCTGGAGGGGCTAGGCGCATCGGAGCAGGCCTATATGAGGGCATGTCGGTGGAGCAGCCGCCTGGCAGCGTCTCAATTGATTTAAGAGATTGTATAACTCAGTTTGTTTCAGGAGTTCGCCACCTCGATCGCTTCTAACTGTGACAATCCAGATTCAAGACCCGCCAGGAAATAAGCGCAACGAGTTCGGCGCGTAGGAATGACCTGCCCGCGCCGGTTGTGACGTCAATTCGCGGCCCCTTGGTGCGGCATTAAGTCGCAGCGATCTTACGGCAAGCGAGCGATGTTGCGAGCAGGCGGCCGGTGCACTGCAATTGCCGCGTCGAAGGGGGTAAGATGCCCGTTATATCCAGAAGCGCAGTGAGGACAGACCAGATTCTCCAGGCCGCAGGCAAGCTGTTTGCGAGCCAGGGATATCACGCAACGAGCACTCGTGAGATAGCCCGCCTTGCCGACGTGAGTGAGAACACGCTCTTCCGGCATTTCGACAGTAAGGAAGAACTTTTCTGGTCGTCCCTCCGCTCTTGTTCCGCGGGGTTGAAGTTTCGCCGGGACGTGGTGGAGGGGCTAACGAAATGCGGCCCTCCAGAGGTGGTCTTGCCAAAGATTCTCGAGATGCTCGCAGATACAGTGAACTACCGGCCGGAACTGCTTCGGCTGGTTGCGGTAGCATTCATCGAATTGCACGCGAAGGCGGACGGATTCTGCCTGGAGTGCCTTTCGCCTACCTTCTCTGCAATCAATCGCTATTTGGATCTGAACATTCGGAGTGGGAGAATTCGCGATTTGGATCCCACCATGCTGACATCGGCACTGATAATGACAGTGTTGACTCATCCGGGGATTTACAACCTGATCGATGGCATAAAGCCCGCATATTCTAACAGCCTGGAAGCACACCGCGCATACGCCAGGTTCTGGCTGGACTTGATTGTTCCAAGGATGCCGGCCTATCCATCGCCTATTGCCCAGATGAGCGGGAAACCATGAGGTTGACGCAGCGCAAATCAATCCCGCCACGGAATTTACCGAATACACCCGCAAGAAGGGCAGGAAATGAGTCATTTAGTGCTTCGTAGGCGCAGGATCTCCGATTCCGGGTCACACCGATTCCGGGTCACAATGGACGCCGGTTCGGGGCTTTCTGATTGCATCCGGATTGGCCGTGCTGCTGTGCGGCGTTTTCGCCGCCCGGAGTTGCGATGCCCAAGCCGCGGACCAAGTGGGCAATCAGCAACCGTACCCACAGATAGGTCAGGCGACAGGCCAGCAAACGGGCCAATTGACAGACCAGCAAATGAGTCAATCGACGGATCAACAGACTGGTCAATTGATAGATCAACAGACTGGTCAATTGGCAGATCAACAAGCCGGTCAATTGGCAAATCAACAAGCCGATCTAGCGATAAACGAACAGACGATGCCTGCAGAACAGATAATCAACATCCTGCAGCAGGAGCCGGACATCCTGGCCGCTGTGAAGATGCAGGCTGCGCAACAGTTGGGGGTGGATCCGGGCACAATTAGCGATGAGGCCCTCTATGACCGCATTCGGCAGGATGCGACCCTGCGCGATATGGCTACTAAAGAGCTGGTCAAGCGTGGCTACGGCATGAATCCGGCGGTGCCGAACCAGAATCCAGCAAATGCACTGCCCACCAACAGAGCATTGCCGCAGGTGCCAAAGCCGCCAGCCACCGAAGCCCGCCCTTATGAGGAGCCGGACGATTCCCGTGCTCTGCATCGGCGTAGTCCCTATCCAAACCTTCCCTCGCTGGGTCAGTTGTACTCTCAGTTCCCATCCACTGAAGCGAAATTGCACCGTTTCGGCAGCGACACCTTTGTTCTTGGCACAGGGAATGCGAACCAGTTGCCGATGGATCTTCCGGCCGGCCCCGATTATGTTCTTGGGCCCGGAGACAGCCTGGTGGTGAATATCTGGGGCGGCCAGTCCAGCCGGCTCGAAAGGCCGATCGATCGTCAGGGCCAGATCGCGCTTCCCGAGGCAGGCACTATTACCATCGCCGGGCTCACGATCGCCCAGGCGCAGATTGCGATTCAAAAGGCTCTCGGCACGCAGTTTCAGCATGAGCGTGTTGAGATTTCATTGGGCCGGGTGCGCACGG
>JBEKCX010000623.1:0-3138 GCA_050014655.1 Occallatibacter sp.
GCATCATTGTCTTTTCTTCTGGTGATGTCGTTATTGCTGGCATCATGCAGCAGCTCAACAACAACATCAACAACCGTCACTCCCACTACTTCTACAAGCACCGCAACCACATCTACAGCTATCACCACAACTACCTCAACATCAGCACCAATATCAACCACATCAACAGCCACTACGGTTTCTGCAACAACCACAAGCACCGGAAACTGGTGGGACAATCTTGGCACCCCGCAATATGGCGGGACCATGACAATTCAAACTCCATCTGATCTTACCTCTTTTGACCCATACGATGGTGACCTGAATAACCAAATATTCGCTGGTTACATGGATCAAATATTCATGCCTAGCTGGACAACAGATCCCTCAGCACAGAACTACCAGTTGAGCTTCTGGACTAACGACCAGGCCGAAGGGGATCTAGTCCAAAGCTGGGAATTTACCACCCCAGGCACTTTGGTTCTCACCGTGCGTAATGGAATCTACTGGCAGGACATAGCCCCGTCGAATGGTCGCGAGTTTACTGCCACCGATATCGTTGATCACTTTGATCGGGCATTCGGACTGGGTAATGGTTATACCAAACCCGGTGCTTATTATGCGACGGATGGTGATTGGCTGGAATTGCAATCGGTGACGGCAACCGGTCAGTTTATGGTTACGATGCAATGGAGCACTCCCAACGTCGAGTTTATCTATGAGAACATGGACGCACCTGGCAGTGAAGTGACCATTGAGGACCCTGACGCGGTAACTGCCTATAATGGAACACTCGATAATTGGCATGACGCCATTGGCACCGGGCCATTTTTGCTTACCAGTTTTGTTGATGACACTTCAGCAACTTTGACTAAAAACCCCAATTATTGGGGCTATGACGAACGTTATCCGCAAAACCAACTGCCATACATGAATAGCATTGTCGATCTGATAATACCCAATCAGGCGACGGCACTGGCAGCGTTGCGCGCCGGCAAGATCACTGCCATTGACGGTATTGCAGCTCAAGATGCTACGAATATACAGCAAACGAACCCTTCGATAGTGCAGATACCCGTTCCGCAAGGCAATGCCGTTACTATCGACCCGAGAAATGACAAATCCCCTTATAACAATCTGCAAGTGAGAGAAGCCTTGCAGCTGGCAATAGACCTGCCCACGATAGCTCAAACCTATTATAACGGTAAATCCGAGTCAACTCCCGAACCATTAACATCAGGTTTCATGACAGGTTGGGGGTTCCCGTACAGCCAATGGTCGGCATCCTTACAAGCGGAGTATGCCTACAACCCGACGCAAGCTAAGCAACTTCTGGCTTCGGCTGGTTACCCCAATGGTTTTAATACCGACATTGTGGTCGATCAGGCGGCGGACTTGGATCTCCTGCAAATAGTTCAGTCCTACTTCAGTGCTATCGGTGTTAACATGAGTATCGACGCAATGCCTTCGGCCGCCTTTACTGCTTATGTAGTAGTGAACCATCAGAATGATGCATTGGCCATGCGAACCGAGGGTGCGCTTGGCTTAACCTATTATCCTATCAGGCAACTTACTAAGTTTCAGACCGGAGCCTCATCAAATGATGCAGTGGTGAATGACCCGACCTTTAACGCCTTCTATACTCAAGCCCTGGCGGCTACAACTACTACTCAAGTCATGTCCATCGTTACCGCTGCCAACGAGTACGTTGCTCAGCAGCATTTCGTGATATCGCTGCTGCAACCGTATCAATATGCGCTGGCGCAACCATGGCTGGGTGGATTCAATGATCAATATGCTTCAATCTCAGGGTATTTTGGCCCACTGCTTCTGGATGAATATGGAGCAAGGTTCTGGATAAACCAGAGCTTAGAAACAGGAAGTTAAAAGACTGCCAAAATATTCCCGAAGGTGTGAAAATATAAAGGGGCTGGGTAATCCCAGCCCCTTTTGTTGAAACAAGCCAGAGAATGAATTGCATCATATTTAAAATGCATTATTTCAACTTACCACTCGGTCTATTTACAAAATCAATTTTCCTCAAACTTGGTGAATGTGTAATTTTGCAAATGCACGCGCTATAAGTTTTATATTTTAGTATGTTAGTATTATTTAGCACAGGATCATTTGGGTAATGTCAGTAAGTTCGCTCTGCTCGACAGGTGGAAATCATTGGAATTGAAGAGTGATGACGCATATAAAAAGGTTAAAAACGGAGGTGTTTCATGATCATCGTATGGATAGTTATCGCTGTAATTCAGTCATCCTTATTTTCATGTTTATCGGGAACTATAATGGTCTGGTCGGGCTGCGCAATGCAGTAAAGACTGCCTGGGCGCAGATCGATGTCCAACTCAAAAGAAGGTACGATCTGATTCCCAATCTTGTTGAGACCGTCAAAGGGTACAAAAACTTCGAGAGCTCCACACTGCAAGCAGTAACCAATGCCCGTAGCGCCGCACAAGCAGGAGCCAATGCAAGCCCAGCTGCCAGAGCTGACCTTGAAGGAGCACTCAGCGGTGCGCTCTCCCGTTTGATGGCGGTGGTAGAGGCCTATCCCGACTTGAAAGCCAATCAAAACTTTATGGCGCTTCAAGAACAACTGACATCGACAGAAAACCAGATAAGCTCCTTCAGACAAACATACAATAACGCTGTTTTAAAACTTAATAATAAAGTTCAGATGTTTCCCTCAAACATTATTGCCGGCATAACCGGTTTCAAAATCGGAGAGTTCTTTGAAGTCAAAGCACCAGAAGAAAAACAACCAGTAAAGGTAAATTTCTCATAGAAGGTGAGGTTAAAACTGTGAAACTTCGATTTGAGAACCTGAAAATAATGCGAATTATGAGGGAGACTGTCTGGCATCCATCCCAGACGTTCGAGGAACGGAGCGATGGCACACTCATAATCACTTTAAATGTTACATATACTCATGAGCTTGTATCCTAGATACTAATTCTATT
Organism: Occallatibacter sp.; assembly: GCA_050014655.1. Taxonomy (GTDB): domain Bacteria; phylum Acidobacteriota; class Terriglobia; order Terriglobales; family Acidobacteriaceae; genus Telmatobacter. The sequence continues at coordinate 2,946 of JBEKCX010000623.1, forward strand.
TAGTATTCAAGATGGCATTAATCCAGGGCCAGTTTGTTAAGCTTTTCACCGCCTTTCTATTGGAGGCTAGAATGTGCCAGCCCATTTTCAGCCTGGAGAGTTGCTGCGTTGAGTGAGTCAAATACTCTGTTGGCAAAGTTGTCTCGCCGAAGGGTATTCCATATTTGTTCCGCTGGATTCAATTCAGGTGAAT
>JBEKCX010000624.1:0-3612 GCA_050014655.1 Occallatibacter sp.
ACACGCAGGGAAGTTCTTACCTTCTGGGCATGTGGCTATCATCCTATGTGCTAGTAATTGCCTCTCTAGTGCTTTTATTTGCTAGAGTCATTCAGATGTTGAAAATTTAAACAATAAGGTTGCGAAAAGATAATTTAAGGAAGGGATCAGGTGAAAGGCGATATAACAAGAGAATTTAAAGAAAGAGTAACGGGCATGAGCGCAACCAAGGAGGTGAGTGGATAAAGAAAGAAAACAGAGATCCTGCTAGTCACCAATAATAGAATAATCCGGCATCCAAATGCATGCTAACCAAAAAACAAAAAAAATAATAAAGAGAAAAGGAAATAATAAGGAGAAAAATGTTAAACAAATTAAATCGTGCAATTCAAAGATTACATAGAGGCGAAAAAGGTATCACCGGTTTGGAAACCGCGATTATCCTGATCGCCTTCGTCACCGTAGCCTCAGTATTAGGTTACAGCGTTCTATCCGCAGGTATCTTCTCGTCAGAAAAAGGCAAAGAGACCGTCTATCAGGGTCTGGCTCAAGCTCAGGCATCCATGGAAGTCAAGGGGTCAGTTTATGCGACAGTTGATCAAACAACTTCGAAGGTTACGGACATTACATTTACCCTGGCTTCGGTGCTGAACGATCAGGCCGTGGATATGACGCCTCCTGGTACTGGGAATAAAAATACTACCGTTATCAGCTACACCGATTCTACCGGAACCTATAATGACGTAACTTGGACCGAAACAGCACTTGGTGTCGATACCGGAGATACCTCTGGTATGCTGAAGCCCAATGAACAGATGACGATTGATGTGAAATTACCCACAACCGGTCCTGGTACTACTGGGACAGGTGCCAATTTGGGTACTTATGGTACTTTCACTATCCAGATCGTCCCGGCCACCGGTGCGGCGATCACCATCGAGAGGACATTACCCGGTCTTCTGGGTACCTCTGTCGACCTGAACTAGAACAAAAACTATTGAGAATGGAGAGAAGGTTGCCGTTTTGGCAACGTTCTCTCCATTGACTCCCGTCAGAAATACAAGGGGTAGGGTTGGTAGGGAAAGAGAATCAAGCCGTCTTTAAGGGATAAAAATATGGATCAGAATGATAAGATAGCCGATAGCAAAATAACCAAACTGGAAAACGAGATAAAGGTCCTCAAGAATGAGGTGCAGGCGGTTTTACTTGATCTCAGAGAAAGTTATCTAAATAAGGAAAATCCTTTCAACGCTAGTGCGAATCCTGCTGCTATCCAACCCATTGTGATTTCGCAACAAGTACCGGTTCGGGAATCGAAGGCCGAGGCCCAGCCGGAAGCACTCCCAAAAACAGAATCTGCCAAAACAAAGACGGACTCGGTAAAAGACCTTAAAGAAGAGAGTTTACCAATTACCAATCCAAAACCAGAAATAGTCCGGGAGGCCTTAGAAATGATACCGAATACTCATTCGGAATTAGAATCAAGGATTACGCCATCTCATGAAACTGCTATCCGAAAAAATACCAAGCTCGATCTGATAACGGTGGCCGGGCTGACCGGTTGGGTAGAGGATTCCACCAAAAAACTGGGCAGAGAACGAACGGAAGCGATTCTCGATATTTCAGAAACGATGGGATATGTTTACAGTGATTTAAAGCCAATTTTAGTAAAACTGATTGCACTTGCCCCACTGAATTCCGTTGAGAACACAAGTAATGTCCAGATGCGCGATTATATGGACTCACTAATTAAACTAAACAGTCTTTTAGGCAATGACAACAGAGAGGAGTCAGCTTTTCTTCTGCTGTCAATCATAAACGGAGATAAAAATAATGGATAAAGTTATCGTTACTGTTTTACTGATTATTGGCGGTATAGTAGCATCGTTTGCGATTATCAACGGTGTTTATCCGGCCTTAAGCCGAAGCAGCGATGCGATTAGCAGCGCCGCCAGTCAAGTCAATAACCAGATAGAGAGCCAGATTGAAATCATTAATGTAAGTAATAATGGAACAACTGTAGAGCTTTGGGTCAAGAACACGGGCAGCGCGGATATAGGTAGCATTGAGAACAGCGATGTTTTTTTAAGTTCTGCAGGAAACACGGATCAGATAGTTTACGACGCTAGCAGCACTGCCTCTTATTGGAACTATCAATTAACAGAAAATAATACGATTTGGGGACCCACTGTCACCAATGAGATTACGATATATCTAACTTCTCCACTTCCGGCAGGCACCTACCAGGTAAAAGTAGTTATCCCCAACGGAATATCAGATCAAGCTACCTTCGGAGGCTAGTAATAATGGAATCAATACTGGTGAGTATGGTTTTATTAGTGTTAATGATAGTTGGTAATGTCACGATGACAATGAATTCAATCCAATCTACTGCCAAGGTGTCGGCTTCATGGAAAGCCACGGAAGAACAAGCAAACACTATCATGCGGACAAACATTGCAATCGTTCCGCCAGAGAATTATTACGGGGGCACCCTTGACTTAACCGTAAAAAATGCAGGCCAGGTGAGTATCAGTGACTTTGCCAAATGGGATGTCATCATTCAAGAGCAGGGTGCAAGCACCGAGTATATGGACAATTCTGCGAGTTACCCGGCGGGAACCAATCAATGGGCACTACAAGGGATTTATGCATCAGATAACGTTCCTGCGGTATTTGACCCAAACATCCTGGATCCCGGAGAGGAAGCGGTGATTGGGATTAACCCCGGGGCAGTGATAACTGCCGGTGAAATGATCAAAATAACATTGTCGACGTCAAATGGCGTAACTGCGCAGTGTTACGTGACTGCGCAAACGGCCCCATCGTCATAGGAGATAATTAATGTCAACAACAATTCTGCCATTCAAGATAAACGATAAAATCGATGGAATTCTTAACGAAGATCTACAGAATAACATACTGAAAGCCTTACCTGAAAACCTTCAAAAAGCTGCTCAGGAAAATCCGCATCTTTTCGAATATCTGAAAAATCTGACAATTGCCAAAATCAGTATTCCAGAATATTATGACGAATTATCTCATAAAATGGCTGAAAAAAAGGATTTAAACCTTATATATCCTGTGGGTCGTTATGGCGTTTTCGTTCATATTCTGTCGGATCAAAGTGGGGACCGTAATTACTACATACCGATCGAGCCATCAACAACTTTAAATCTCGATCAAAAAATCAGTGAAGTTGATGATGCCTGTATTGAGATTAGTTATAATTTTACTGGGATCGATCCTAACCAAGACAAAGAAAAAAAACTTTTAGAATATGTGGATCAGGTGACAACACAAAATGTGCCTATCAACATGCCTTCATCCAATAAATATCTTCATTTATTACATAAACAAAAAGACAAAATATCGAAAGTTAGAGTTGGTGCAAATGAGTCAGAAGCAATTAAGTATTTGTTCCTGCGTGATAAGATTGGGTTGGGCGTTCTGCAGCCCTTAATTATTGATCCTTACATCGAAGACATTAGTTGTTCTGGGATGGGTAATGTCTTTGTCGAACACAAAATCTTTCAAAGCCTGAAAAGTACCATCAACTTTTCCACGTTTGAGGACCTTGATGATTTCACCATTAGGCTGGCTGAACGTGTAAAAAAACCAGTTACTTATAAA
>JBEKCX010000625.1:0-5819 GCA_050014655.1 Occallatibacter sp.
GCGTGATTCCAAATACATGTGGCGCATTGCTCCACCGGTGCTGGCTATGCACCCGACTCCTGGCGGATTTCGAGCGGTGTTGTGTGGAGCTCGTTCTCCGGCATTACGCGAACGAGTGTTGGGTGCCGGACAAGGCTGCGGTTGTGAATCGCTGATTTGCCGGGGCGCCCCTGATGTGACCAGGCTTGTTACAAGCAACTTTAATATGTTCGCCGACGTAGCGGCGCGAGCGAGCGTCTATTTCCAACCCTACGCACCACGTACCATTCTCTCTTGTATTCGACCGTATAATCCGCCGACAAGCATGAGTAAGCGATCTGAATTCCCAACTGGTGAAGGTTGGCGGATTCGTGAATTCGATCCTATTTCTTTTCGTTGGCGGGTGGCAAACCGTCAACGTGCGCAGGCTGTCCAAAGGGGTGTGCTCGAATTCAGTCTTTATGACGACTGGCGATATTTTCTGCGCTCATCTGGCGGGACATTTGAACTGCCGCGCGCCGTTGCGCTTTATGCGCTTCTCAATCGGCATGGCGGCTTGCTACGCTACGATAAGCAAGCCCAGGCGCTCAGTTTGCCTGGCACCTGCCGACCACCGCGACTGGTCGAAAGGGCGCTCGTACTCTGTTCCGGGTTTCCACCGTCTTTTGACCCGACAACCTCGTGTCTCACCTACGCCGATGTACCTGCGGATATAGCAGGCTTTGTCGCCGAACTGCTTCGCCAATCTATCGCATGAACAACCCCATCGCAGTCTTTCAGCACCTCCGCGACCTCTACCTACGCTATCTTGATAGCCCGCTCGCGATTCGCTACGAAGGCCTCCGCGAAGAGCGCCGAAGATTGCTCGATGAAGATCGGCGTATGTGGCGCCAACCTCTAATTGAACCGACCCCTGTGTACCTCACAACCGGCGGCGACTTTACAGAGGTTGTGCATGCGCTGCTAGACGGAGCGTGGGGCAACGGGATGGCTGGCGATATATCGGACTTTCTCGGTCCCTCGCTTTTTCCGAATCGTCGGAAGCCATACGTGCATCAGCGCGAAGCGTTTGAGCGCGTCTTGATTGAACATCGAGACCTTGTCGTGACTACGGCTACCGGATCGGGTAAAACGGAGTGCTTTCTTGTCCCAGTGCTGGCGGAATTGATGAGGGAGTCGGCCCAATGGACGGTGCCCGGATTGCGTCCGGCCACTTGGGATTGGTGGGATGACCGGCACCGGACGATGCAAGGACAAAACCCGCGTTACGCACAACGAGTGCAACAGCGCGGGCATGAAACACGACCGGCGGCAATTCGTGCGTTGTTGCTGTATCCGCTGAACGCGCTCGTGGAAGACCAACTCGTTCGTTTGCGAGTGGCCCTCGACAGTACATCTGCTCGCGCCTGGCTCGACACACATCGCCTTGGCAATCGCATCTATTTTGGCCGCTACACTAGCCGCACCCCAATTCCGGGAGGTCGTCACGGAGCCGCGGGCCAGTTACGCGCCGAATTGCGGGACCTCGCCCGAGACTCGGCGGCAGTGGCAGGATCGGATGCTTCGTTATTCTTCCAGACACTAGACAATGGCGGAGCGGAAATGTGGTCTCGATGGGATATGCAGGATCATCCTCCGGACATGCTGATCACGAATTACTCAATGCTGAATATTATGTTGATGCGTAGTGTCGAGGCAGGCATCTTCGACCAAACGCGCGCGTGGTTAGCCGCGGATCGTAACAATGTCTTCCACCTTGTAGTCGATGAACTGCACACCTATCGTGGCACACCTGGGACCGAAGTCGCATACCTGCTTCGCGTGTTGTTAGATCGACTCGGGCTTGCCTACGATTCCGAGCAGCTCCGGATTATCGCATCGAGCGCATCGCTGGATTCTGGCGAAAGCGGCGATGAATACCTTGAAGAGTTTTTCGGACGCCCTCGCTCCCGATTCGCTCGCGTCAGCGGTACGGTGGCTCCGACAAGTCCTAATGCGATTACCACTTGCCGCGCCTTTGCCACAGCCTTCCGCGACTTTGGCCGAGCGATTCAAGCTGACGCGGGCAATCTAGCGGGGCCGGCGGATTTGCTTGCGAACGCAACCGGTGTATCAACTCCAAATGCTGAGCCTGCGCGGGTGTTGCGTGAGGTTTCGCTCGCAACTGACGCAGGCGAGGCTTTACTTGCTGCGTGCTCCATCAACGATGTCATCGTACCTCAGCCGCCGGACCGTCTCGGGACAACGCTCTTTCCTGCATTGACGAACGGTGAACGCAGGGACGCCGTCGAAGGTTTCCTTACGTGTCTCTCCGCAGCTCGTCCGGCGCCGATGCGGCTGCGCGCCCATCTTTTTTTCCGCAGCGTACAAGGACTTTGGGCTTGCACCAACCCACAATGCGCACAGTCGCATGTACGCGCCACACCTGCACCGGTAGGCAGACTGTATCACCAGCCCGTACTTTCGTGCGGTTGCGGCGGACGAGTGCTCGAACTGCTCGTATGCGAATGTTGCGGCGAGATGTTCTTCGGAGGCTACCGCCGACCGGACCTACAAAACCCAGGCTCGTGGTATATGAGTCCAGACCACCCGGATTTGGAGACTGCCCCGGAAACCGCATTCCTCGACCGGCGTTTCGACAACTACGCGGTGTTCTGGCCTTCGCTCAACGGGGCTTTGCCCGCGACACCGAATTGGACGCAAGACAATGTTCGGCGGTGCTGGCAAGCCGCGCACCTTGATTTCCGAGAAGCGCGTGTGGACCTCGGCGTCGGCAACGGAGTTCGCGGCTTTCTCTACCATGTTCCAAACCCTGGGCCGGTTGCTGACCAAGCATATCCTGCCATTTGTCCCCGCTGCGATGAAGACCGCCGGCGGCGGCGGCTCGACACACCTATCCGGCCGATGCGCACTGGGTTTCAGCGTGTCGCACAAGTGCTGTCTGACACGCTTATGCGTGAGATGCCGCACTCGCCACAGCAGTCCGGACGCAAACTCGTCGTCTTTTCCGACAGTCGGCAGGACGCGGCTAAACTCTCCGCAGGAATACGATTCGCGCATTACCGCGACGCGGTACGTCAGGCGCTTGCTACGGCCCTGGAAACGACAGGGCGTGGAGCATTGGCGTTTCACCGGCAACTCGCAGGCGTGGCGCTCAATGGCGAAGATTTGTTGTTAGCTCAACGATTTGTGGCGACTCATCCGAGCGAAGTCGCTACTCTTTCACTCGCGCAGAATGCCTCGCTCGCAGGTCAGCAAGCACCCGGATTCCCCGGTCTCACCTACGCAGTTGCTGCACAACAGATTCTTCAGCGTGGTGAGCACGGGCCTTTTCCTATTGCCATTCTGACTGAAGAGATCTCGGCCCGTCTTCTCGTACAAGGCATCAATCCCGGAGGTTTTACGAAGGATGTGTTGTGGACCGACTCGCGCCGTTGTGAGTATTCTTGGCGCAGACTTTACGAGTGGCAGGCTGGAAGTCAGCCGACGCCACGCGTCAACCCTCCGCTGATACAGCGAGAGCTAGATCATCTTCAACTCATCCGCGACGCTGCGATGCGCGAGGTGACTGATGCCATCTTTGCATCTGGGCGACGGAGCTTGGAATCACTTGGCATCGGACTGGCAACGACAGACCGCCTGCGATTTCCGGCGAGCCGACAACTCCTGCAGGAGGCTGCCGACGGTGTGATTCAATTGCTTGGCTCCCGCCGCAACCGCCTTGATACGCACGGTGCGAATTCGCAAACAAATCCACCAAGATACGTTACGCAATACCTCCAACGCGTCGCGACTCACAACGGTGAGTCGCCGGCTGACTTTGAGCGAGAAGTTTATGATCTACTGCACCGTTCTCAGGTCTGCAATCCAGCGCAAACAGGTGTCCTTTTCTCCCGACACTTGTGTCTCGTCCGACCCAGCGAAGAGTTTCACGCGTGCCCACAGTGCCGCCGCTTACATCTCCACGGTGCCGGCGGACTTTGTATCGAATGTCTTGAGCCGCTCGATGGACCTCAGCCTATCTCCGACATGCCGATAGAGGATGACTACTATCGCTACCTCGCACTTCATTCCGGCGATGTGTTTCGTCTCAACTGCGAAGAACTCACAGGTCAGACCAACAAGAGCGACGCACGTCGCCGGCAACGCCTTTTCCAAAACCGCTGCCTGCCACGACCTGAAGAAGAACCCCGCACCGATGAGTTGGATTTGCTCAGCGTGACAACAACGATGGAAGCAGGTGTAGATATCGGCGCGCTTCTTGGAGTCATGATGGCAAATATGCCGCCCATGCGATTCAACTACCAGCAGCGCGTTGGCCGCGCGGGACGGCGCGAGAGTGCGCTGAGCATCGCGCTCACGCTCTGTCGCGGACGCAGTCACGACGATTACTATTTTCAGCGTCCCGAGCGAATCACCGCTGAACCGCCGCCGCAGCCCTACGTGGACCTAAGCCGCGAAAGCATCCTCAAGCGTGTCCTCGTAAAGGAAGTGCTCCGGCAAGCATTCGCTGCCCTTCAAATCTCGAGTGGTAGCAGTGAGAGCGTGCATGGGGAATTCGGCGACGCAGCATCTTGGAGTCAACCTCCAACGGGTGCGACTGGGGGGCCAAGCGTCGCAGATTTGGTGAACGGCTGGATTCGCCAAAACGGTGCCGCAATCGAGCGAGTGTGCGACGTGCTACTCACGTTCGCAGAACCGGTTTTGCTGAATCATAAGCCCAGCTTGCTGGATTGGGTGCAGAACGGACTTGTCGGCGAGATCTCCGCCGTTGCTGCAAACAATCAACTTTACGCGCAAGATGCATTGAGCGAACGCCTCGCCAACGGTGGCCTGCTTCCCATGTTTGGTTTTCCAACACGCGCTCGGCTTCTCTTTCACTCCGACCCGACTCGAAGCCATAGATGGCCACCAGATGATGCTGTGGATCGCGATCTCGACATTGCAATCAGTCAATTCGCTCCAGGCGCGGAGACCGTGAAAGATGGGATAGTACACACTGCAGTCGGTGTTGCTCATTATCGCCGTCGCGGCAATCAGATTCTGCCAGAGCCAAATCCATTGGGGGACGACACGCCGATCGGCACTTGCAGTTATTGCCAGGCTGTGAGTTTGAATCCAGCGCCGGGCACCACAATCTGCCCTGTGTGCCAGCAACCCACCTTCGCCATCGTCCCGGTCACGCAGCCGCGAGGTTTCCGCACGCTCTTCGATGGCGGACGCGACTTTGACGGAACGTTTGAGTGGACGCCGCGCGCATCACGTCAGAAGACCGACGCTGATGCATTGCCCATGGGAACAGTGGCGAATGTCGAGTTTTGGTCGGGCGAGCATGACGTCTGTACGGTCAACGACAACGAGGGACAATTGTTTCAATTTGAGCGTCTGGCCAACAGCGAAAGCTGGGTGACTCGTGCCGCCGTGGATCAAGCATTGCAACAAAGTGGGGCCTTTCCTCCACGTTATGACTCTGCGTCAGCTCCTCGCCTTGTCGGTCTCGGTTCGATAAAGCGCACCGACTTGCTCGTTTTGGGCTTTCACAACGTGCGCGCTGAACTCGATCTCTCTCCATTGCGCGTTGAAGGACGTGCAGCACTTTATTCTTTCGCTTTCCTGCTACGCCGTGCCGTTTCGGTCCTTCTAGATATCAACGAATCAGAACTTCGAGTTGGCCTACGAGTCGTCAGAAGCCCGCAAGGTCATGTAGTCGGCCAAGTCTTTCTCTCTGACAGTCTCGAAAACGGTGCCGGTTACTGCTCCCAATTTGCACAGCCTGCGGAACTTGAACGCCTGCTTCGTTTCGTTGCTGATTCCAATGGATCGTTCTTAAGCGAGATCCT
>JBEKCX010000626.1:0-11781 GCA_050014655.1 Occallatibacter sp.
GAGAAGCGTAACGAAGGATAGAGGTAGGCGAGAGTCTTGCCGGTCCCGGTCCCCGCCTCCACGACCAGGTGCGAGCCCTCAATGAGCGCCTTCTCAACGTATAGTGCCATCTGTAGTTGGCCCGGGCGAAACTCAAACTGGAGTCCGCTGGCGTGCGCGAGTATCCCGGTCGGCGAAAAGAACTCTCCCACGCTGGGTAGCGTGATCTGAGTCCGAGCCAGTCCGCTGTCCTGCTGCCTCATCTCTAAAATATACCACCGCCATCTTTCGGAATTACGGAACAATCTCTGGCAGAGTCCATTCCATACCGAGAAGCCGAGCGCAATCATTCCCAATGAGCCACCAGCCCAAGTCGCCGTCAGAGGGAAGATAGCGCCCAAGATCGTCCGGGTGAACAGCTTCCATATCGCGGGTCACATATACGCGGCGCACCGGCTTGCCAGGATCGAGGTCTTTCTGACATCTGACGCATGATCTCGCTGTGCGTGGCCTGGGCTTGGTATCGGAGTTTTTTGGGCCAATTTTCCTCCCACCGTCACCGGTATTCATGTGTGGCCTAACGGCTGTGGTATCTGCTTTGGATGTAGAGAGTCACGCCGAATATCGCGGCAATTGAGGTGTGGTGACAGTCATCAGCTTTCAGCTTGGCGTGGTTCGCCGGACTCGGAACTGATCGAGAGAATATGGCCGAAGTCTGCATCGTCTGTGAGGGTTCGGGACTGCGAATCGTACAAAAGAATGGGCGCCAGGTGGCCCGCCCCTGCGAGTGCCTCCTCGTGCGCCGCGCTGCGCGTATGCTTGAACGCGCACGGATATACCGTAGAACGCCTACAATCATGGCATGAGCAAGGGCAATCCGTTTCCCGTCATTCTTGACGATACATCCCTGACCGAAGCACAGAAGGATGATTTACGCGCGTTCTTGGCAAGTCAGAAAGAAATTACTTCGTTCGGAGCGTTCATACCAGAATTGCACGCGTCCGCTGCGGTTCTAGTATCGCAATTGGCGGGCGCGCTCACGACGGTTTATGTCTTGATACCCCCGAAAGCTAAGGGCGCAGCCGTGGACGTCCTCAAAAGCCTCGTTGGAAAGTGGCTGGAGACACACCTGCTTCCAGAGAAGAAGCAGTCACCGACTGAATACGTAACCATCCTCGACCAGTACGGGAAGCCGATAGTTAAGGTCGAGGTCCCAGCGACTCGGAAAGGCAAGCACTAGCATTTGGTAACTCCGCCGGGTGTCCGACATTACGAATAACGCGATCCCGCTCTGATTCGGTGCACCGAGGTACAGTTCTATCGCAGGACCTGACGCTTCTTCGACGGCTCTGGCTACTCCATGATCTGTAAAATGAGGTCTCCACATCAAAAACGCCAATCATATCCCTCCCTCAATCGCACGTATGCCTGTAGCCCAATACCTGCGGATGTCGACGGAGCATCAACAATACTCCACCGAAAACCAATCAATCTCCATCGTTCAGTACGCCCAAATGCACAATATGGAGATCGTTCGGACTTATGCAGACCACGGTAAGAGTGGCTTAGGTCTGGTAAGACGATCCGGCCTCCAGCAATTACTGAAGGACGCTCTCGCGAGTGATGTCGACTTCCAAGCAGTGCTGGTATACGACGTTAGCCGGTGGGGTCGCTTCCAGAACCCAGATCAGGGTGCGTCCTATGAGTATGCGCTGACAACAGCCCAAATCCCCATTCATTATTGTGCGGAGCAATTTGACAATGACGGAAGCTTGTCATCGGCTCTTTTGAAGACCCTCAAACGTGGAATGGCCGGAGAATACAGCCGGGAGCTCTCGGTGAAGGTATGGGCAGGTCAAAGCCACTTGGTTCAACTCGGATTTAGGCTAGGCGGAATACCCGGATATGGTCTTCGCCGTCACCTGATTGATCAGAACATGGTCTTCAAGCAAGTGCTTAGGCCGGGAGACCGAAAGAGCCTTCAGACTGATCGAGTCATCCTCGTTCCCGGACCAGACGCAGAAGTCAAAGTGGTTCGCAATATCTATCAGTTGTTTACGCGAGAAAAGCGCATCGAATCTGATATCGCACAGCTACTCAACGCAAAGAGAATACCTTGGATGGATGGCCGCCCCTGGAACAGAAGGGTCATTCGCGAAATACTCACCAATCCAAAATACATTGGCAGCAGCGTTTACAATCGCAAATCCTTCAAACTTCAGAAGACAAAGGTTTATAACCCACCTGAATCTTGGATCTGCTATCCGCGTGCCTTCAAGCCGTTAGTTACGGAAATGCAATTCGATGAAGCCCGCAGAATCCTTTCGTCAACAAGAATTAGCATTTCAAACGACGAGCTCATAGAGCAACTTCGAATACTACACCGACGAGCAGGACGTCTCTCAGCGCCTCTGATCAATGCATCGCCCGATATGCCATCGGCTCGCATACTGCGAACGCGATTTGGAAATCTACGAACAGCGTACGCGCTCGCGGGTTGGAAGTCCGTTCGTAATCGGAGCATCATGGATACGGAACGGGTAGTTGTTGGGCAACAAAGAGCCCTTGAGGACACAATCATCGAGCAACTTACTCGAGGGGGTGCACAGGTAAGTCACCAGCGAAACACAAGTTTGTTCGCCGTTGAAGGGGAATACAGCCTTTGCGTCATTGTCGTCCGGTGCAAGCCAACCAAAGATGCAGGCAATCGTTGGCATGTTCGATTTCGGTCGGACCTTGATGCAGACATCACCGTCATTGCCCGACTCAATGAAGCGAACGATTCAATTCTGGATTACTTCCTTCTGCCTGCTGGAACTATCAAGAGATCATATCTAACTCTGGCAGTGCATAATCCGCTCCATCTGGAAATCTTCCGATTCGACAACCTCGACTTCTTAGGCGAGTTGATCTCTCGCACGAGACTGGAGGAAACGGGGGATTTCATTTCACTTGGGAATCGTGGTCTGAAGCTTGGAGCAATACTTAGACTTAAAGCTATAAACAAGAAACAAAGATCTTCCGCGGCTCTCCTTTCATCGAAAAAGCTCATAGAGCCTATGCTCGCCAGGTTTTATCGGAAAAAGATTTCAAAACAGCAAGATCTGATCCGTACGAGTAAGGTGCTCAGTGAGTGGCGCCTCACTCTCGCCTCATCTTTCCAAAGCTTGATGGCTGATGAAGATTTCCGCACGGTGCTCAGGGCTGAGCATCTTCTGACTATGCCAAAGCAACCTGACTCTTGCAGCCTTCACTTATGTCAAAGCGGATTGTCATCTATGACCACTAGTGGACCGAAACTTGGATCTTTGGGAGTACCGAAGAATGGCTTGACCTTGGCGCAAATCTCAGCATCTCTGCCAACCGACTTTGAGATGATTCGACGTGAAGAGAGTGACGTGACTGGTATTTGCTCGAACGCAATTGACCTACTGAGGACACACCCAGTGACGGCATCGAGCTTGACCCTGCTCAAGAGGATGAAACCGCTACGCCAAATCGAGATTGCGGAACAGATGGTGTCCAATTCCCTATACACCGCAAGTTTCGTTCGCGTGTTTATGTATGCGACCAAACCTGAACTTCTCTTCGATGGCTTCAAGGAAAGGAAGAATAGAAGCTGGTCTGAGACGGCGACGCAACATTTTGCACGTGAGGAAGGAGCTCTGCTTCGAAACTTGAGAGACCTTGATTCAGACGCAGGTAGGGAATCACTATACTTAACGGTGCTCCAGGCATGGGTTTTCCGGCTCCTGCAAAACGCCACGATTCGGCGTTACCTTGAAAGGAAGCACATTGCTATCCTCGATGTGCTGCTGAGCGAGCTTAGTGCGTAGCAATCATGTATTGCACGCCCCCATCGAACTCCCGCACGGCAAGACTTGCGCACGTCACGGAGAGACAGGGGCGACAATAACCTATGAGACGCTATAGGCAGGGGAGGTACAACCACGGAAATGAGATCACGGATACCTTCGGTAGAGCTTCCCAGGCTCCGGGAACAAGGCGACCGACGACAACGGCAAACCAATGAAGAGCTGGTGGCCGTTTCTCTTCTATTGAGAGGCGAACGACCACGTTGCTGTACTGGGGGCAGTTCGTGTTGGTGACGAGTCCACGAGCTACTGGGTTGCTGACCGTTACCGTCATTTCAGTTCAGCTCTCCGTAGACTCGCTGCTTGAATTGCTCCGCCTACTCCTGAGAAGCGTTTGCCGGTGTAATCTATGATGATCTTCGCAGCTTCAGCGTATAGCCCCTTCGACATTTTGGTCTCGATTTGGGAACTGGTATATCGGTCGGCCATTAACTCAGGGGCAATGTCGGCGGCTTCTGCTGCCAACATGACAGGAGCCTTCCCCGGTTCAGTTGGGTGAATCTCGGAATACTGGTCTTCAAATGTGAGCGCACCAAGTGGTGAGATCCTGATTGTGACGTGTATTCGACCGATGTGCGGTTCCCCCGTATCATCAAACCAACCAATGACAATCTCAACCCCTTTCATTCCATTTTTCACGAGATTTTCGAAATTGGCGGGATCATCGTCAAATGCACCCCTGAGCTGATTCTCTACTTCCGGTAACCATGTTCCGCGAAATTCAACTGGATCAAAGCGTGTATTGGCCGTAAGCATTCGCCGCGCTGGTTCTCTGAAGTCGAAGCGTTGACTACGCACGCTTATCGTCTGCACTCCAGCCTGAGCCCAGATTAGTCGCTGTGTTTTCCAGAGCTTCATTGTCCTTGTATCAATAAGCTCTGGTGTCGCGCCCGGAGTGGGTGTAATGGTCGACCTTGCGCTGTCGGTGAATAAGAACACCTCATCGGGCGTTACTACTCCAATGATCGCCGATCCCATATCTGCACTTAAGCCTAGAGATCCCAATGTTCTACATGGCAGGTACAGAATCACTGAAGCGACCATGATCAACAAACGTGATAGGAGAAGAGATTTCATGTTCTCATCGTATTCCACTCGTTTGGTGCGGACTGCTTACGTAGCACACAGACTTGACACTCCCAATACAAGTAGCCGGTCCAAAGGGGCTTCATTAGAGACATTATTGAGGGTGGCTGTCCGAATGTGTGCCTACTTCCGTGACATCGCCTATCCTCACGACCAAAAAACCATCATCATTGATCAGCGTATCGTGCTGAAACTGGTTCAGGTATTCAAGTTGTGTCTTGTACCGTTCAGCATCCGCAGGAGTTCGATGTATCTGCTCATCCAAATATAGGACATCCGTAGCGCCTTCAGAGAACCCAATTTCCTTCATTACCGTGCCATCGAGATCAGGAAGACTAACGACGTCGACGCTTGGTCTCGAATACATCTGGGGAATCAGAGGTTCTAGCGTGACTATATAGCTTGCCCTCGTTTGATCACTAACGGCAGCTCGTACTGCAGTGAGCGACGGCTCAATCCTCATTCGAAACTCATCCTCCGCCACGTCCTCTCTAAAGCTAGTGGTAGCAAGAAAGCTCACTCCTGCAACCACCACCAAGGTGCAGGCAGCAATCCAGTTGAACAGGACTCTGTGGGCCACGTAGGACCGCGTGCGTTGGAACCATCCGAACAAAGATGCTGACCCAAGCCCGGCCAGAATTGACCACATGCCCATGAGACTCATTGAGAAACGCAAAGCTGCACGAGGATCGGTGTTACCGAATTGCATCTCATAGTAACTGCGGATGTGAAATGCATAGAGAAGAACATAGGCGGCAAATAGCAGGAGCGGGAAGAGCGCAAGGGATCGTTTGCGCCCTGCGACGGCAGCTCCAATGAGCACAAGAATGGCAGCGCCCCCGTACCAATTAACAACGAGGAACGAGCGCAAAAACACGGGAAGGAGCCGGATCAGTTCACCGGACGTGATCGGAAACTTGTTCAGCAGTACGGTCTCGCTGCCCATGGACTGAAAGAGCTTCATCTGAAGGCTAAAGATGAGGGCTACGATCGAGCTGAGTACAATCCACCAGGCATTGCGAATTGGGGAGAGCTGCGAGCGCTTGTTAAAGAACTGCACGAGGAACACAATCACCGGCAGGACCATTGCAAGGAGGATATTCTCGCGCTTTACGGTGAGCGAGAATAGCAGTGTCGTGGTAAATGCGCACCATGTCACGAGCGGATGCCAACGGCTACTGCGCTCTGGCCGCGCAAACGCGTAGCGCAAGCACCACCATAGCGCGAGACTCATGCACCCGTTCGAGACCGGCTCGGCTGATGTTTCAAGACCCCACACGGCGAATACGGGCGTTATGGCGAAGATGAGCGCCGCGCTCGCGGCGGTGATCACATCATCGGCGATAACCATGCACAGGAGAAAGATGAGGATGTCCGCGAAGCACGCGCACACGACGTTCGCTATCGAGCCGATGGACGGTCGGTATCCAAGAATGTTGGAGAACATGGAGATGATGTACGGGTATCCGATCAAATGCTCTGGAAAGTTGTCGGATTGCTTGCACGAGGTTAGGCTGCCGACTGCGCATACATTGATCGAATATGGGAGCGTGGTTCCGCTTGGCTCGATTTGCAGATGTTCGGCCATCTGGCGGCCAGCAACCGTGTACACATAGGAGTCTTCGTACTCCGTCCCATGGAAGAATCCCCCTTCCGTTGGAATGCGCCAAAGCACCACCAGAGCGACACAGACAAGCATCGGCTTCCAATGGGTCTTCAGAAGCGAGTGCAAGTACCGATCCGTCAAAAAACAAGTGAGAGAGGTGAGGGCGCTCGCCCAGAGAAGGATTTTCACAACCCCGAGCGCATCCGATTGCATCAACCAAATAGCCATTCGATTCCTGAGGGTGATCCCTAATATGGATACAAGTAGTTATGTATCAATTGTTTACGATCTTCTGTTTCGTTGCCAAAGGTTTCCATTATTTGCCAGAGCAATCGGTGCGGCGTACCAACCAAAAATATAGCGATTACGGGCAGGTCTTGGTATAGAATTCCTATCATTCGGTGATTTTGAATCGGGGGGTATACATATGCAGAGCGACAAGAAGATGTTTCTCAGTGGCATCGTGGCGAAGTTGGCTGTTCTTGTAGGCGGCGCAATCGCCGCGACGGGTGCGAATGCCATGCCCGTTACCGCTGCTGTGCCCCACCCCGAGACAAACACCATATCTTCGCCAAGCGCCACGGCCCAGAGGACGCTGGCTCCGAAGCTCATCCTGAAGCAACAAAATGAGAGCTTTAAGGTGATTGCCGATCATTCGTCGCACTCATCACATTCGTCACACTCTTCCCATTCGTCACACTCTTCCAGCGCTTACTGACGATGGATCAGTCCGAGAGCACATGCACGCCCGACGCACCCCGCGCGGTCGTTGAGATTGACCGATCCATGGTTAGCGCCGAGGCGCTGCTCAAAACATGCTACTGGTTCACGCGGGATTTCGTCTGTGAGATACGCAATCGGAACGAACACGTCGCGGAGATTTTTCTGACCCCGCGAAATCCCGCCTCTGCTTTCGAACTTGCCTCAGCGAAAAACGCCTTTACAACGAGCGCAATGGACTTTGCGCTGCGCGAAAAGATCGAAGCCAAGACCTCCGGTATCCGTGATCTCCTTCTCGCGAAGGCATTCTCGGAGTCCGGCGTTTTGGAGGGCCAGCCTGAGGGTGTGTTCGGCGACACCATCGAAGAAATGAAGCCAGAGGGCATGTTCAAGATTCTGAGCAATCCTCAACATTGACTGAAGATGAACTATGGCCCGCGTTTTCTATCCGATTGAACGGTTCGCTCCCGTACCGCCAACGTTTCACCTGCTCCCATTCCGATTCACTCGTTTGAACGGCAAGGAGCTTTTGGTAAACGAAGCGGGCGAGTTCCTCTTTGCTCCAAACGGAACGATCCAGCGTCTCACGGACGAGCAACTCGATACGAATACCGAGCTGTACCGGGACCTTAAGGCGAAGCATTTTGTCTATGACGAGTCGTCGTCTCCGCTGCTCGACATCTTAGCTACCAAAGTGCGGACGAAGTTTGACCACATGTGCGGCGGAACCAAGCTGCACATTTTTGTTGTGACCCTTCGCTGCGAACATTCCTGCGAATACTGCCAGGTATCCCGACAGACGGCGACGCGTGGCGAATTCGATATGAGCACCTCCACGGCGGATCGCGCCATCGCGATGATGATGGACAGCCCCGCCCGCGCCGTGACGCTTGAGATTCAAGGCGGAGAGCCGCTGCTCGCTTTTGATGTGATCCAATACATCATTCCAAAGGCCAAGAAACTGGCGCTCGAAAAGGGAAAGGATCTCGATATCGTCGTCTGTACGAATCTTGCGTGCGTGACCGATGACATTCTGAAATACTTCCGCGATGAGGGCGTGAAGGTTTCCACCTCCCTCGACGGCCCCGCATTCCTGCACAATAAGAACCGACCCCGGCCCGGGCACAATAGCTATGAAAAGGCCATCGAAGGGATTGAGCGGAGCCGTGTCATCCTCGGCGTCGAAAGCGTAGCCGCGCTGATGACGACGACCGCTGCCTCCCTCGACTATGCTGCTGAGATCGTCGATGAATATGTGCGCCGGGAGTTCCATTCGATATTTCTCAGACCGATCAGCCCTTACGGGTTCGCCATCAAAACGCGCCATCGTACGGGGTACGAGATGGGACGGTTCCTTGAGTTCTACCGGCAAGGTCTGGCGCACATCCTCAAGGTCAATCGGAACGGGTATCGGATCGCTGAAGTGTATACGCAGATTCTTCTTACCAAGATATTGACCCCTCATGGAACGCGATACGTCGATATGCAATCTCCGGCAGGCGAGGCGTGGAGCGTGCTGGTCTATAACTACGATGGCGATGTCTACGCATCCGATGAGTCGCGGATGTTGGCGGAGATGAACGACCGGACATTCCGTCTCGGGAACGTGCATAAGGATACGCGTCGTACGCTTTTTACCGGCGATCCGGCGCTACAGATGTTTCAAGCATCCTGCAATCAGGCGCTCGCGGGATGCTCGGACTGCGCATTCCAGTCATATTGCGCCGCCGACCCCGTGTACCACCACGCAACCCAGGGCGACATGTACGGGAACCGGCCCACGAGCGGATTCTGCACCCGGAACATGGATATCATCAAGCAGCTCTTCTCCATCATCGAAGAGGACGACCGCGAGACGATGCGACTCCTATGGTCGTGGGTCACCGGAGAGCCAGCGATCCGGGAGGTTGTCGAATGCGTCTGACGACTACCGGGGTCGCACGCAACTTCGATACCAGCATCATCGGCACCATTACGACATCGGACCTGCCGCACGATAAGCGAACCAAGAGAATTCGTTTTCTTGCTCCGAGCGATGCGCCCATGGATGACGCCATAGTGGGGTATCGTGCATTGCTTTGTCACGATGAATTAGCGCGCGATCCCGGAGTGCCCTACGTTCACCGCCTCCGCGAATCTGACCATCTGAGAGACGGCGATATTGTCGTTCTGGAAGGGAGGGCCGGCCTTGTTCGCTCCCTCTATCGCCCCTACGAGTTACACCATCATCTCTTCGTCACCGAGCGCTGCAACAGCAATTGCCTCATGTGCTCGCAGCCGCCGAAAGATAAGGACGACGTTGAGGCGCTCACGGAACGAAATCTCGAATTGATTAGTTTGATTGAACCGCATCCTCCATACCTCACCATTACGGGCGGAGAACCCACGCTTCTCGGCGACCATCTTTTCAGACTGATTTCACAACTGAAGCTGTCGATGCCGGAAACAGAACTGCACATGCTCACGAATGGGCGGACATTCGCATGGCCCGAATATGCACGACGATTTGCCGAGGTTGAGCATCCGAAGGTCAGCCTCGGCATCCCGCTGTATGCCGACTACGCCGGTGCGCACGACTATGTGGTGCAGGCAAAGGGTGCGTTCGATCAGACCGTCGCCGGTCTGCATCAGGCGGCTCGCAATGGCATCCGCTTGGAAGTCAGGGTGGTATTGCACAAACTTACGATCCCGCGCATTGCCAAGCTCGTGGACTACATCTATCGGAACCTCACCTTTGTCGAGCATATTGCATTGATGGGTCTCGAATACACCGGATACACTCCTCGCAATATCGAGGAACTATGGATCGATCCCTACGACTATCAGGATGTGCTGGAAGAGGCCGTAGAGTATCTCGCCGTCAGAAACATGACGGTATCAATCTACAACCATCAGCTATGCGTGCTCAGGCCGTCCTTGTGGAGGTATGCGAGAAAATCCATATCGGATTGGAAGACGCTCTACCTCCCGGAGTGCGAAACGTGCAGCGCTCTCCCTGCCTGCGGCGGCCTGTTTCAATGGGCGGTCAAGAAGCACAGCGATCACATCCACTCCATTTCACTTTCGCAACCGAGCGCCGCTCAGAAGTTCTTGTGAGCGTAAAGATTGCGGAGTACATGGGGTGCATGGTATCTCGCACATCAATGGCTTAGCTGGCTGCTGCTTTTCACCACGATTTCAGGCACGCCTTTGTAATCTTGAATCACTCCTGAAACGCAGACACGCGAGCCCACGCGCGGCAATTCTCCCACGTTCTTCCTGTCTTCCCCCCACAATAGGATGGTGAAAACCTGATTCGGATAGACGGAATCCAGGTTGATGAAGGTCGGCTCTCCTCGGCTACTCGTCGCTGTTCTCTCGTCGGATACCTTCCCGCAAACAGTGGCTTGCTTTCCGATATGGTTCTTGGCGTCCGCAGCTGTAATTGTCTCGGCCACTGCTGGCAAAAGCGCAATCGACAGCAAGAGAATCAAGGTATTGAATGTCCTCAGCTTGTTCATTCTTTCCTCCGTGATGCGTGAAGTTCGTCTCGTCCGGGCTACGCGCGCAACCTGTCAAAATAAGTCCATAATCGAGGCTAGATTCAGCGTCCTGATCCCAAAGAATAAATCGATATCTTGGGCGAAGACAGGGTATTTGTCAGACAGCTTTCGCGTTTCGCTTATCATAACGCCTTGTCCATTAGTGGTGCTGTTCCTCGGTATTCCAGTAGACACATGGGTGGTCCACAATCTGTAGGTTCTTGACCATCATGATTGGCCTCAAAGTCCTGTTGAAAGCAGGCCCCATTGCCCTTGCGAACGGAGGAGACCTTTCGGACCAGCCACCTGTGACGCATTGGCTTACCACACGAGAGGTGCCCACTTTGGTAAAGGCATCGGCGTTTGATCGGCATAGGGGCAGCGGTTGCCCGCTGACCCCTGCCACACCACCGTGCGTACGGGTCCGTACACGGCGGTTCGAGAAGTTACGCCGTCACTCGTCGGTCAACGAAGGAAGGCCGAGCGATTTGAAATAGGCATTGGAAAGGCCCACGGAAAGAGCCTTGGCCTTTGCAAGATGCCAAGGGCCGAGTCCGCTTCCGGCTGTGTTTCTTGCCAGCCGCAAACGGACCCCCAGTTCGAGTAGAGCCTCCCGGCGACGGCGGGGTGTTTTCCACTGCCGCCACATGGCAGCCCTGAGTCTCAACCGAACCCAGCGAGTGAGTGACAACAACACGTAAGGCGTTTCGCAGAACCCAAAATAGCTGCGCCAACCCCGCATGTACGGGGCTAGCTCCTCTATCGTTGTCATCATGCTGACGCCTTTTGCCCGGCGTGTGATCTCCCGGATTCTTTGCTTGAATCGATCCAGAGCTTTTGGCGCGATGATGCGCTTGACCTCCGGACCGATGGTAAAGCTGAACCCGAGAAACTTCCGTTCCTGCGGTCGCGCCACCGCGCTCTTCGCCTCATTCACCTTGAGTTTGAGTTCTTGCATGATGAATCGCGTAACGCTCTCCATCACCCGTTGACC
>JBEKCX010000627.1:0-4356 GCA_050014655.1 Occallatibacter sp.
GTGACCAGCGTCGGGGATTCTGCCTTCTATGACTGCTACCGCCTGACCAGCATCACGATTCCCGGCAGCGTCACCAACCTCGGCGCGGGGTCATTCGAAGGCTGCACTGGCCTGATCAGCGTTACGATCTCCAACGGGGTCACCGGCATCGGGGATTATGCGTTCTATGGCTGCTCCTCCTTGTCCAGCGTCACGATTCCTGGCAGCGTCACCAGCATCGGGGATTATGTGTTCGCTAACTGCACCGGGCTTACCAACGTCACGATTCCCGACAGCGTTACCAACATAGGTGCATACGCCTTCTCTGGACAATATGGCGGCGATCCCTTGAACAACGTCACGATTCCCGGCAGCGTCACAAACATCGGGGATTATGCGTTCTATAGATGCTACGACCTGACCAACGTCACGATCGCCATCGGAGTAATCAGCATCGGGACTAATGCGTTCGATAGCTGCGACAGCCTGACCAGTGTCACGATTCCCGACAGCGTCACGAGCATT
This sequence comes from Occallatibacter sp., assembly GCA_050014655.1. Classification (GTDB taxonomy): domain Bacteria; phylum Acidobacteriota; class Terriglobia; order Terriglobales; family Acidobacteriaceae; genus Telmatobacter. The sequence goes on from JBEKCX010000627.1 coordinate 505, forward strand.
GGGGATGATGCATTCTCTTACTGCGGCGGACTCACCCACGTCACGATTCCCGGCAGCGTCACCCAGATCGGGGCAGGTGCTTTCAATAGGTGCTCCGGCCTGACCGCGATCACGGTGGACCCCAATAATTCCTTTTATAGCGATGTGGATGGAGTGTTGTTCAACCAGAACCGAACCACGCTCATTCAATATCCGCCCGGCCTGGTCGGAAGTTACAACATTCCCGGCAGCGTCACCATCATGGAGACGAATGCGTTCTATGGGTGCGCCGGCCTGACCGGCATCACGATTCCCGGCAGCGTCACCAGCATTGGGGATTCTGCGTTCGAGGGTTGCGACAGTCTGACAAATGCCACGCTCGCCAATGGTGTCGCCATCATCGGGCAGGATGCATTCGATGGCACCGGACTGACCAGCATCACGATTCCCGGCAGCGTCACCAGCATCGGGGATTATGCGTTTTTTTACTGCGCGAGGCTCACAAACGTCACGATCGCCAATGGCGTCACCAGCATAGGTGCCTATGCCTTTTCTGGAGTCTTTTCTGGCGACCCGCTGACGCGCATCACGATTCCCGGCAGCGTCACCAACATCGGGACGAATGCGTTCGAGCGCTGCTCCCAACTGGGCAGCATCACAATCGCCAATGGCGTGACCAGTCTCGGGGAGGATATGTTCTATGGTTGCACCGGCCTGACCAATGTCACGATTCCCGGCAGCGTCACCAACATTGGGGAGAAGGCGTTCTATGCTTGCGGCCGACTGACCAGCGTCTTTTTCCAGGGCAACGCTCCGAGCAATGATTTCTTGGATTTCTATGCTGACCCCAAGGCGACCGGCTATTATTTGCCTGGCACAACCGGATGGAGTGACTTCTCCGCCAATACCGGTCTTCCGGCCGTGATGTGGAACCCGCTGATCCAGGTGGGCGACGGGAGCTTCGGGGTGCAGAACAATCAATTCGGGTTCAACATCACTGGGACCAACAATTTTACGGTTGTGGTGGCAGCCTGCACCAATCTGGCCGGTGCGGTTTGGGTTCCGCTCACCACCAACACGCTGGTCAACGGCTCGTTCCATTTCAGCGACCCGCAGTGGTCGAATTACCCCAACCGCTTCTACAGCCTCCAAATGCCATGAAGCTTCCGCGAACAGAATGTCGCAAGAGCCGGCCCGGCAAAAGAATTTGCCCCTTTGTCCCCGGAATCTCGCATTGGTTAGCGGTGGGCCAAACCGCCCGCCCACTGAAAATGAAATTGAACTCAAAAGACACCATTATGATTGACCTGAACCTTTCCCGAAATCTGGCGGCTCGCCCGCGCGCCGGTTGTTTCCTTGCCCTGTTCCTCCTGGCCAGTTTGCTGGCCCTGGTGACGCCGCTGCGCGCGGATAATCCACCAACGTATGTGTTTGCGATTGATTTTTCCGCCGTGCCCGGCGGATTTGAACCCGTCTGGGTGGCGCTGGACAGCAGCAACAACGTTTACGTTTCCGATGACGCCAACAACCGCGTTGTAAAATTCACCGCCCTTGGCACGTATCTGACCAACTGGGGCAGTTCTGGAGGCGGAAACGGCCAGTTCAACGCCCCCGTGGGCCTTGCGGTGGACAGCGGTAACAACGTTTATGTGGCCGATCAACAGAACGACCGCGTTGAGAAGTTCGACAGCAACGGCAACTATCTGACCCAATGGGGCAGTCCTGGAAGCGGCAACGGCCAGTTCTATTACCCCGAGGGCCTTGCGGTGGACAGCAGCAACAATGTTTATGTGGCCGACACAGGCAACGGCCGCGTTGAGAAGTTCGACAGCAACGGCAACTATCTGACGCAATGGAGCATTTATGAACTCCTCTATGGCCAGTTCTTTGGACCTGAAAGCATTGCGGTGGACAGCAGCAACAACGTTTATGTGACCGAAGGTAACGATCACGCTGAGAAGTTCGACAGCAATGGCAACTATCTGACGAATTGGTATGGAAGCGGCAGCGGCCAGTTTGAGAATCCCACTGGCATTGCGGTGGACAGCAGCAACAACGTTTATATGACTGATTGGAACAACTATAGCGTTCAAAAGTTCACCAGCAACGGCACATATTTGACGCAATGGGGCAGTTATGGCAGCGGCAACGGCCAGTTTGGTGATCCCGAAAGTGTTGCGGTGGACAGCATTGGGAACTTTGTTTACGTGGTTGATAACAACTACGGGATTGAGGTTTTTGCCAATAATACCAGCATCCTGCCGCCCTTTATTATCGTCCAACCGACGAACCAAATCGTTCCGGCTGGCATCAATGTGACTTTTAGTGCCGGCGTCGCTGGCGCCGCGCCGCTTGCCTGGCAATGGCGTTCCAATAATGTGGCCGTGTCCGGCGCCACCAATGCCAGCCTCACGCTGACCAATGTCAGCCTCTCCGACTCCGCCACTTATGCGGTGCTGGCCAGCAACCGCTATGGCAGCGCGTTAAGCAGCAATGCCGTGCTCACTGTTTTGCCTGCGGTGGATTTCCTTCTACCGACGTTTGTGGTCGCGATTGATTCTGCCGCTGTGCCCGGCGGATTTTCACCCCTATTCCTTGCGCTGGACGCCGCCAACAACGTTTATGTGACCGACGACGCCAATAACCGCGTCATAAAACTCACCGCCGATGGCACGTATCTAACGCAATGGGGGAGCTTGGGGACGAATAACGGCCAGTTCTCGAGGCCCGAAGGCATCGCGGTGGACAGCAGCAACAATGTTTATGTCGCCGACCTCCAAAACAACCGGGTTGAGAAGTTCAGCAGCAATGGCACGTATCTGACCCAATGGGGCAGTTATGGAACAGGCAACGGCCAGTTTTATAATCCCTCAGGCATTGCGGTGGACAGCAGCAACAACGTTTATGTGACCGACGAAGGCAACGCCCGCGTTGTAAAATTCACCGCCCTTGGCACGTATCTGACCAATTGGGGCAGTTCTGGAAGCGGCAACGGCCAGTTCAACGGCCCCGTGGGCCTTGCGGTGGACAGCAGCAACAACGTTTATGTGGCCGACACCTACAACGAGCGCGTTGAGAAGTTCGACAGCAACGGCAACTATCTGACGCAATGGGGCAGTCCTGGAAGCGGTAACGGCCAGTTTGATTATGCCGAAGGCATTGCGGTGGACAGCAGCAACAATGTTTATGTGGCCGACGAAGTCAACGACCGGGTTGAGAAGTTCGATAGCAACGGCGGCTATCTGACACAATGGGGCAGTTATGGATCCGGCAATGGCCAATTTTCGAGTCCCCAAGGCATCGCCCTGGACAGCACAGGGAACGTTATTTACGTGGCGGATTTTGGAAACGACCGGATTGAGATTTTCGCTAATAATACCAGTATTATTCCACCATTCATTACGCAGCAGCCGACGAACCAAACTGTTCCGGCTGGCGTCAGTGTGACTTTTAATGTCGGCGTCGTTGGCGGCGCGCTTGCCTGGCAATGGAGTTCCAACAATGTTGCTGTGTCCGGCGCCACCAATGGCAGCTTTACGCTGACCAATGTCAGCCTTTCCGACTCCGCCACTTATGCCGTGCTGGTCAGCAACAGCTATGGCAGCGCTCTAAGCAGCAATGCCGTGCTGACCGTTTTGCCTGCGGTGGAATTCCTTTCACCGGCCTTTGCGTTCGCGATTGATTCTGCTGCCGTGCCCGGCGGATTTGTACCCGTTTACGTGGCGCTGGACGCCGGCAACAACGTTTATGTGACCGACGACCAAAACGCCCGCGTTGTAAAATTCACCGCCCTTGGCACGTATCTGACCCATTGGGGCAGTTACGGAAGCGGCAATGGCCAGTTTGAAGAACCGCAAGGCATTGCGGTGGACA
>JBEKCX010000628.1:0-6585 GCA_050014655.1 Occallatibacter sp.
CTCGCGCATCTCCCGGAAGTGGCAAAACCGCGCCTCCGGGAGTATGTCATCAAAAGAATGACCGAAGAGACTCGACAGGACGACGGCAGTTGCTTTGAGACCTTTCGCCGAATCAACGTATCCGCACGCAAGTGAACCTCGGGCCGCCGGGTGCCCCATCCTTGCGACGTTTCTGTCTATGTCGCAAGGGTGGGAGACCACCAACCCCGACAGTCCGTTCCCAGCTCCCGGCAGGTGGCCCCGGTCTGACCATCCTAGAATGACTGGGTGCCCCAGGTTTCACTTTTGTGATCTGATAATTCACGAAACTCAACCGGCCGCCCGATAGGCCGGATGTCACACCCTTGAACCGCCGAAAACTGGAGGGCGCCGTATCCTTTCCGCTCCTGACCGTAGTCGAAGGATCTGCGGTTTTCAATCGCCGCAAGGGTGGGATGCCGCACTCACAGTGATGTTCGTCAACCTCTTGCCTCGAAAAACGAATACGGCGGTATCATCCTCCTATGGCGACGCACCAAATTACGGTGGCCGAAGCATACCACGGTAACGTCGGACTTCAGGATGCGTCCGTGGGGCGCGTTCTTCCATGTCTTCAGGCCCATTTATGGCAGCGTAGAGTCCGCCTTCCCTGCTTCAGGGGCTCATCATCGAGCACGAGTCCTTTGACAAGGAACTCCCGAAGCACCTGAGTCGCCCAGATGCGAAGCCGAGCCGAAAAACGCGAACGAATATGACTCCAGCGACCTTCCACGGGAGTGAAACGGCAGACCGCGCCCCGGCAAAGCGCATTGCAGCTGTCAGCGGGGGCTGGATGTCAGAAGAACCTCTTCCCCCGTCGGTTCAGGTGAGGTGTTTTCTCTGGACATCCCCTTCTATAGAAGCCGCCACCGCCGCCCGCTCCAACACATATTTGCGACGTTCTTGCTGCCCGGCTCAGGTTTTATATTAGACTCTAATAAATCCCACCTTTGTGCTATTGACGGGCTGGGTTTTTGCGCCTTCCTGCCAAATGCATCGTCCTCACCCGCGGCCGCCCCGCGCGGCCCTGAACCGCGGCTCCGCGCGGCCCGCGAAACAAATCCCCCTTCGGGAAAAGGAGAATCGGCTTCATGAAGAACATCGGTATGGCAATTCTTGCAGTGTGTCTGGCAACGCTCGGCGGCTTGCCCACTCATGCGCAGAACGGCAACACGAGGTATGGTACAGGAGCGCTCTCTAGCGACTCGACTGGCACCTATAATGCGGCCTTCGGTTACGACTCACTCCATGCCGACACCGCCGGCGGCTACAATACGGCTGGTGGCACCAACTCGCTTCTATTCAACACCACCGGCAGCGCTAACACAGGCACCGGCGCTAGCTCGCTCTTCTTCAACAGTTCCGGCAGCGACAATACGGCCGATGGCCTCGACTCACTCGCTAGCAACAGCACCGGCGCCTTCAACACGGCCAGCGGCGCCTATTCGCTCATGGGTAACATTTCGGGGAGTTTCAACATAGGCATTGGAATCCAGGCCGGACAAAGCAACCCTAGTGGAGCCAGTTACAACATCGATATTGGCAACACGGGCTCGCCACAGGACGACCGCCCTACAATACGTATCGGAACTCCAGGTGTTCAGGCGGTTTTCTTTGCAGCCGGAATCGATGGAACGCCAAACGGTGCCCCCGATGCCGTCCCAGTGATGATTGATAGTAACGGCCAACTGGGCACTGTGAACTCGTCGATCCGCTTCAAGGAAGACGTTCACGACATGGCCGCCGCCAGCGACGGGCTCATGCGCCTGCGCCCGGTAACTTATCGCTACAAGCAGCCCTACGCCGACGGCTCCAAGCCGATCGACTACGGTCTGATCGCCGAAGAGGTCGCCGAGGTCTATCCCGATCTGGTGGTCAAGGATGCGGACGGCCAGATTCAGACCGTGCAATATCAGAAGCTGACCCCGATGCTGCTGAACGAAGTGCAGAAGGAGCACAAGCTCTTGGAACAGCAGGAAGCAACCGTTCAACAGCAGGCGGAGACCATTCAGCAGTTGCAGCAGCAGCTTGCGGCATTGCCCTTGCTGGAAAAGCGGCTTGCGGCATTGGAGGAGGCGCAACCTTCCGCCGCCATGCTTGAGACCAGGCTTGAGACAAAGTAAAGACTTTCTGGGCGTCCCAGGTCTTATCCGCCGCGCCGGACGAAGCCTGGGGCGCCAAGCGACGGCGATCACCCGCCCGGAAACGGGCAACACCCACTCAGAAAAGGAGAATTGGTTTGATGAAAAACATCGGTATTGCAATTCTTGCGGTGTGCCTGGCAACGCTCGGCAGCATGGTCGCCCAGGCGCAGACCAACAACACGGCCTATGGCTCGGGGGCGCTCCAGTCCAACACGACAGGCAACTCCAACTCGGCCTTCGGCGCAAGTGCGCTTCAATCCAATACCAATGGGACTCAAAACTCGGCTCTAGGCGCGTCAGCGCTCTCTAGCAATACTTCCGGCTCCGACAACACGGCCGTCGGTCTTTCATCGCTTAATCTCAACAACACTGGAGCCGACAACTCGGCTTTCGGCGCCCAGTCGCTCGCGTACAACACCTCCGGCTCCGTCAACACGGCCATCGGTTATGGATCGCTTTATTCCAACGCCACCGGTTGGATTAACACGGCCGTCGGCGCCTTTGCGCTCAATAACAACACTTCGGGGTTTTATAACATCGGCATTGGATATGCGGCCGGAACCAACAATCCTCCCGGAGCCAGCAACAACATCGATATTGGCAGTTACGGATCGGCAAGCGACTACAATGTTATCCGCATCGGAAATAGCGCCGTCCAACTGGCCCTCTATGTCGCCGGAGTGGACGGAATTGCGATCAGTAACCCCGTTCCGGTGTACATCAACGGCGGCGGCCAACTGGGCACCGTCAACTCCTCGATCCGCTTCAAGGAAGACATTCACGATATGGCCGCAGTCAGCGAAGGACTCATGCGCCTGCGCCCGGTCACCTTCCGCTACAAGCAGCCCTACGAGGACGGCTCCAAGCCGATTGATTACGGACTAATTGCTGAAGAGGTTGCCGAGGTCTATCCCGATTTGGTGGCCAGGGACGCGGAAGGGAAGATTCTGACCGTGCAGTATCAGAAGCTGACCCCCATGCTGCTGAATGAGCTGCAAAAGGAGCATAAGCTTCTGGATGAGCAGACAGCAACCATTCAACAGCAGGAAGAAGAGATTCTGCAACAGGAACGGTCCGCCGCGGAGCAGGCAGAAATCAATCAGCGGCTGGAGAAGCGGCTTGCGGCATTGGAGGCGGCGCTGCCTTCCGCCGGGCCTCAAACCCAGCTTGTGACGAAGTAACGGATCTCCGGGCATCCCAGCTCTCAGGATCAAGACTGGGGATGTGTCACGCGACAGCGGCCACCCATCCGGAAGTGGGAATTCCCCACTCAGAAAAGGAGAATCAGTTTGATGAAGAACATCGGTTTGGCAATTCTTGTAATGTGTCTGGGAACGCTCGGCAGCGTCGCCGCCCAGGCGCAGACCGAAAACACAGCCTATGGCTCCGGTGCGCTCAAGTCCAACACGACCGGCAGATCGAACTCGGCCTTCGGCCAAGGTGCACTTCAATCCAACCTTACCGCGGCCCAAAACTCGGCCTTAGGCGCGTCAGCTCTCATAGACAATAATTACGGCTACTACGACACAGCCGCCGGTGTTTCATCGCTCAGTCAAAACAGCACCGGATACAACGACTCTGCCTTCGGATTTGGCGCTCTTGTTAGGAGCACCATTGGCATCTTCAACACATCCGCCGGTTACGATTCGATGATGTACAACACCCAGGGATGGTTCAACACGACCCTTGGTCCCTGGGCGCTTGCCTCCAATACTACTGGGGGCTGGAACATTGCCGTTGGAATCTATGCCGGATATTACAACCTTGACTGGACCAACTACAACATCGAGATTGGCAGCTACGGAGCGTCAACCGATAACAGAGTCGTCCGCATCGGCAGCGGCCAGACGGCATTCTATGCCGCCGGAGTGGATGGAACCGCAATCGGTGGCTCCATTCCGTTGTACATCAACAGCAATGGCCAGTTGGGCACAGTCAACTCCTCCATCCGCTTCAAGGAAGACGTTCACGACATGGCCGCCGCCAGCGACGGGCTCATGCGCCTGCGTCCTGTCACCTTTCGCTACAAGCAGCCCTACGCCGACGGCTCCAAGCCCATCGACTACGGCCTGATCGCCGAAGAGGTTGCCGAAGTCTATCCCGACCTGGTGGTCAAGGGCGCGGATGGGCAGATTCAGACCGTGCAGTATCAGAAGCTGACCCCCATGCTGTTGAATGAGCTGCAGAAGCAGCATAAGCAACTGGAGCAGCAGATAGCAGCAGTTGAGAACCATGGAGAAGAAATTCACCGGCAGAAAAGGTCCACCGCAGAGCAGCCAGAAATCAATCAGCGGCTGGAGAAGCGGCTTGCGGCACTGGAGGCGGCGCTGCCGTCCGGCGTGGCTGAAGCCCGGCTCGCGACGAAGTAAGGACCGGCTGAGGGCTCCGGGTCTGCTCCGCGGCGGCGGAGGAGACCCGAGGCGCCCGGTAAAGCTGTATTTCGAGAATTGTGAGGCATTTCTCCCTCGCTGTACGCAATATGTATAGGAAGAAGAGCAAGAGACGGTTCTTCCCCCATGACTCATGGCGCCTCGGGTTGCTGACATGCCGGCCCGCCTGTGCATGCGCGGCAGAAATGACTCAACTAGAAATGGAGAAAGGTTTCATGAATAGCATCCGCACAGCACTTCTTGTAGTCTGCCTGGGAATGCTCGCCTGCATTCCTGCTCACGCGCAGTATGACAGCTTCAGCGAAGGCCCGGGATCGCTTGCCTCGAACACGGCGGGGGCCTACGACTCCGCCTTCGGCGTCGATTCGATGTATTCCAACAATGAGGGCGAAGGCAACGCCGCCATCGGTACGTTCTCGCTCTACGAAAACACCAACGGCAGCTATAACACGGCCGCCGGTTCCTGGTCGCTCTATGGAAACAACGGAAGTTACAACACGGGCGCGGGCACGATGACACTTTATCAAAGCACCGGCGACTACAACACGGCGAGCGGTTACGCGGCGCTATACAGCAACCAGGGCGGAGGGAGCAACACGGCCGTTGGTTCCTATGCGCTTATTGATAACACTACGGGGAGCAATAATATCGCCATTGGGAGTTGGGCTGGGTACAGCCTTTCAAACAACTCCAGCAACAACATCGACATCGCCAACGATGGATCGGCAAGCGACAGCGGCGTCATCCGCATCGGCAGCAACGGCAACCAGTCGGCCTTCTATGTCGGCGGGGTTCGAGGTGTGAAGACGGGAGTCAAGGATGCCATTGAGGTGATGATCGACCAGAATGGTCAGCTGGGCACCGTCAACTCCTCCATCCGCTTCAAGGAGGACGTGCATGACATGGCCGCCGCCAGCGACGGGCTGATGCGGCTTCGCCCGGTGACCTATCGCTACAAGCAGCCCTACGCGGACGGCTCCAAGCCGATCGACTACGGCCTGATCGCCGAAGAGGTCGCCGAGGTCTACCCCGATCTGGTGGTCAAGGATGCGGACGGCCAGATTCAGACCGTGCAGTATCAGAAGCTGACCCCCATGCTGCTGAACGAGCTGCAGAAAGAGCATCGGCTCCTGGAACAGCAGGCGGAGACCATTCAGCAGTTGCAGCAGCAGCTTGCGGCATTGCCCTTGCTGGAAAAGCGGCTTGCAGCATTGGAGGCGGCGCAACCTTCCTCCACCATGCTCGAAAGCCGGCTTGAGACAAAATGACGTAGAATTGTGAGGCATTTCTCCTCTACTGCTCGCAATATCCAGTGAAGGGGAAGAACCAGGCCTTTCCCCTTGGTTCTGACGCACCGCTGTTCATGGCGCCGGCGCGGAACATGGCGTTGAAGACAACGGCGCGCCTCCGAGCAGCCCCGAAGGGTGCTCCCACGTGGCCCACGGCAGGTATCGCCCAACTAGAAGAGGAGAATTGGTTTCATGAGAAACATCCGTATCGCAATGCTTGCAGCGTGCATCGGCACACTCGGCGGTCTTGCGCTCCAGGCGCAAGGAAACACCTCCTACGGCAGCGGCGCGCTTCCAAACCAAACCGGCGGGTCAAACTCGGCTTTTGGCTTCCAAGCGCTTAATTCCAACACCATCGGCTCGAACAACACTGCCACCGGCGCCTTCGCGCTTCAATCCAACACCACCGGCTTTCAAAACACTGCCACCGGCTATGAGGCGCTCAATTTAAACACCACTGGCTATTTCAACACGGCCACCGGCTTCTTCACGCTCCAAGCCAACACCAGCGGCGCGTTCAACACGGCCACGGGGCCTTCGGCGCTGGCTGACAACACCACAGGGTTCTACAACGTGGCCAACGGCTACGCCGCGCTCTTTTCCAACACCAGCGGAGCCGGGAATACGGCCATGGGTCCTTGGGCGCTCGGTTCCATCACAACAGGGGGCGAGAACGTCGGCATTGGATATGCGGCTGGATACTACCTTCCCGCCGGAGTCAGCAACAACATCGATATCGGCAAT